>CAZBNQ010000077.1:0-10174 GCA_964493035.1 uncultured Hyphomicrobiales bacterium
AAAGCAGGGTTCAAAGACTTACGCCTTACTGTATTTACTCCAATGAATAAGTTTTATGAATCAATAAATCAGTTGCAGACTGTGATGATGCTTGTGGTACCTGCATCAATTTTCTTTTCGGGTTTGATAGGACTATTTATTGCACGTAGGGCATTATCGCCTGTAAAAACAATTACCGACACAGTAAGTGCGATTACTACCGAAAATCTTGAGTTGAGAGTGCCTCGCCCAAAATCAAATGATGAGTTGGGCCAATTGGTTGATACTTTTAATGATATGATCAATAGACTGGATAATACTTTTAAGATTCAAAAGCGATTTATTGCTGATGCATCACATGATATACGAACTCCATTGACAATAATACAGATGGAATTGGAATTGCTTTTGAATAGGGATAATGTATCTCAAAATACAAAAGCTGTGATAGACAAATGCTACAAAGAAACAATATCATTGACACAATTAGCCGAAAATCTGATGTTGCTTGCCAGAGCCGATTCAAACCAATTGAAATTAGATAAGCAATTATTCAGATTGGATGAATTATTAATTGATACAGTTTCGAGTTTTAACAAATTGGCACAATCAAAACATATAAATTTCCAAATTGATATTGGTAATGAAGAAATCAAGTATTATGGCGATGAAAACCTTATCAAAAGAGCATTAAATAATCTTTTGGATAATGCCATTAAGTTTTCAGATGATGACTCGATTATTAATTGCAAACTTGAGCAGCATGCAAACGATATTATCTTAATAGTTAATAATAGAGGTCCAATAATTTCTTCTGAGACTTTGCCATATATATTTGATAGATTCAGAAGAGGCGATCAATCTCGAACAACTAAAGGATTTGGACTAGGCTTATCGATAGTGCATGCTATAGTAACAGAGCATGGAGGTGAGATCAACGTTCAATCTGATGAAACATTAGGTACAAGTTTTGCGATACATTTATTTAAAATTGAAGTAGAAGAAGAATAAAAAATGCCGTCTCAAAATAATTAAGAGACGGCACTCAATTTTAATTTATCATTCAATATTAGAGCATAGCAGCAATAACAAGAGAAACGATAGACATCAATTTGATAAGAATATTCATAGCAGGAGCTGAAGTATCCTTGAAAGGATCGCCAACAGTATCGCCTACTACAGCAGCTTTATGAGGTTCGGAACCTTTATAGTAAGTTTTACCATCAATTTGAACGCCTTCTTCAAACATTTTCTTAGCATTATCCCAGGCACCGCCGGCATTAGCTTGGAAAATAGCCATCAAAACGCCAACAACAGTAACGCCAGCAAGCAAACCGCCAAGAGTTTCAGGCCCGAATGCAAAACCAACTACAACAGGAACGATAACAGCTAACAAGCCTGGTATAACCATTTCTCTAATAGCAGCTTTAGTAGAAATACTAACGCAATTAGCATATTCAGCTTTGCCTTCGGCTTGATGGAATACGTCAAGATCTTTAGCATCCCATTCGCTTTGATCTTTATCACCATATTTTTTCATAACAGCCAAAGCAGCTTTCAAAGCAGGAATATCAGCAAATTGGCGACGAACTTCTTGTATCATCGACATTGCAGCTCTACCAACTGCGCCCATAGTCATAGCTGAGAAAATAAACGGAAGAATACCACCAATAAACAAACCAGCCATAACATTTGCTTTAGAAATATCGATAGTTTTGATATGTGCAGCTTGCATGAAAGCACCAAAGAGAGCTAATGCAGTCAAAGCAGCAGAACCAATAGCAAAACCTTTGCCGATAGCAGCAGTAGAATTACCAACTGCATCTAATTTGTCTGTACGTCCTCGAACGTCGTGTGGTAGTTCACTCATTTCAGCAATACCGCCGGCATTATCAGAAATAGGACCATAGGCATCAACAGCAAGCTGAATACCAGTAGTTGCGAGCATACCAACAGCAGCAATACCAATACCATAAAGACCAGCAAAATGGAATGAAACAACAATAGCTATAGCGATCAAAATGACAGGAATAGCAGTACTCATCATACCAATACCCAAGCCTGAAATAATATTTGTAGCCGAGCCGGTAAGTGATTGTTCAGCAATTTTCTTGACAGGTGGTTTGCCTGAGCCGGTATAATATTCAGTGATGATACCGATACCAACGCCAGCCACAAGACCCACGATAGTTGATAAAAATATACCAAAAGAAGTAATAGTATAAGAAGTCGAATACAATGGATCGTTATAAGTCCAAGAAGCTGGAAGCATCCAATTAATAATGAAAAACGAAGAAGCAATCATAAGCACAGAAGCTAAGAAAGTACCCATATTGAGTGCAGTCTGAGGGTTACCGCCTTCTTTAACTCTAACTACGAAAGTGCCGAGAATCGACATAATAATACCGACAGCAGCCAAAATTAGAGGAAGAACAACAGCTGAAATATTACCAAAGGTAGTACCAGCAAACTCAGGAATGCCAAAAAATGAAGTACCGAGCACCATAGCACTAACGATAGCTCCGACATAAGATTCGAACAAATCGGCGCCCATACCGGCAACATCACCGACATTGTCGCCAACGTTATCTGCAATAGTAGCAGGATTGAGTGGATGGTCTTCAGGAATACCAGCCTCGACTTTACCAACAAGGTCTGCACCAACATCTGCAGCTTTAGTATAAATACCGCCACCAACGCGAGCAAAAAGTGCAATAGAAGAAGCACCGAAAGAAAATCCTGTAACCACATTTACAACTTTGAGTATAGCTTGAGCAGAGCTAATGCCGTCAAACATATTGTTGTAAATAATAAAAAGAGTGCTAAGCCCAAATACACCAAGGCCAACAACACCCATACCCATAACAGAACCGCCAGTAAAAGCAATCAGCAAGGCTTTGTTCAAGCCAGTGCGTGCTGCCGAAGTAGTGCGCACATTAGCTTTGGTAGCTACTTTCATCCCAATATAGCCGGCTGAACCGGAGCATACTGCGCCAATCATGAAAGATAAGCCGAGAAGAGTGTGTGAATCTTGAGAATTAGCACCTTGGAATGCTAAAAGAGCAGACACAAGCACAACAAAAATTGCTATTACTTTGTATTCTGCTTTGATAAATGCCATAGCACCGTCTGCAATAAATTTGGAGATTTTTTGCATTTTCTCCGTTCCGGGATCTTGTTTTCCAATCCACGCTGCTTTGATATATGTAAATAATAATGCAGCTAATCCGGATGCCGGTACTAATAGTAGTAAATTATCCATAACTTTAGCTCGAAATTTTTAAACAAATTGTTCCTTTAAATAACTAAAACCGGAACATGCAAAAATAACCAGATTGAATCAATATCTAATAAAAAAAATCAAAAAAAAAAGCACTCTTTCCGAAGAAAAAGTGCTTTTTTACTTGCTTGAAATCTAATTTATTTATTTTTTTCTTTAAAAATCACTTCGCTTACCTTCAAATCGAAAGGAGATGTGATTTTAATATTTGTTTCTTCGCCTTCTACTACAGACACTTTATAGCCGATAAATTCCACAAGAGATGCCTCGTCTGTGCCTTGGAATGATGCTTTGGTAGCTTCAGTATAAGCTTTGGAAATAATATCATACCAAAAGGCTTGAGGAGTTTGAACCAAACAATGTTTGTGTCTGTCTAATGTGCGAACTACAATACCTTTGTTATTTTTTTCTTTGATAGTATCTTTAGGAATAGTAATAGGTATTGCAGCACCGTAATCTTCTGCAGCATTGATCAAATTTTGAACTAAAAGAGGAGAAGCAAAAGGACGAACAGCGTCATGAACCAATACAATTTCAGATTCTTGAACGCTTTTGGTGTGAATGCCGTTGAAAACTGAATCCTGGCGCTCTAAACCACCAATTACTACTTCTTTTACTTTGTGGCATTCGTATTTTGCAACGATTTCTTTAGTGAATGTGAACCATTCATTATGAACTGGAATAACTATAGATTCGACATCATCAATTTTGTCGAAAATTCTTATAGTATGTATTAAAATTGGAATTCCGTTCATTTCGATAAACTGCTTGGGCATAGTAGAGCCAAATCTTTTGCCTACGCCACCTGCCGGTATTATAACACTACAATTCATATTCTTTTCTGGATTTGTTTCACTTATAATCAAGTAAAATTAATCATTTTTTTTGATTTTTCAGCCTAATTTTTATTTTGACTTAAAAATTTAATTTAGAATAGGCTAATTGTTAAAAAAATGATTTTGATTTTCCTAATTTCATTCTAATATTAAGTCCAAGTTTATTAAATTTGTAAGTTTAATTAATGTGTTAAATCATAACGCTTTTAGCGGTAATAATATAAAAGAATCAAATGCTTCAAGTAGTGCAATATCAAAAAGACGGTTCGATGCTGGTGGAAGAATTTCCATCTCCAAGCTGTATCGAAGGCGGCATATTAGTAAAGACTTATTATTCATTGATTAGTGCCGGAACAGAAAAGGCATCAGTCGATAATGCCAAGGGAAGTTTGCTCGATAGAGCTCGTAAGCAACCCGACCAAGTAAAATTGGTTTTAGATACTATCAAAAAAGAAGGGTTGATCAATACGATTAAAAGAGTTCAAAACAAATTGGATTCTTATAAATCTCTGGGTTATTCTGCATCGGGAATAGTAGTTGAATCTGATTGTCCAGAATTTAGCCCGGGCGATCGAGTTGCCTGCGCAGGTGCAGGATATGCTAATCATGCCGAAATGATAAGCGTTCCTAAAAATTTAGCAGTAAAGCTGCCTGATAATGTCAGTTTTGAAGATGCTGCATATACAACTCTCGGCGCTATTGCTATGCAAGGCTTCAGGCAAGCCGAGCCTGTATTGGGCGAAACAATTGCTGTTATTGGATTGGGGCTGCTTGGTCAGATTACAGTTCAGTTGCTCAAATCTGCTGGATGCAGGGTTATTGGCTTGGATATAAATGAATCTCTTTTCGAGAAAGCTCGCAGTTTTGGAGCAGATAAAACTATGCTTAGCAGCTCTGAAAATAAAGATTCAATTTTAGCATTTACTCGAGGCATGGGATGCGATTCGGTAATCATTACTGCATCTGCAAAGTCAAATCAACCAATTGAATTGGCAATGGATATTTGCCGGAAAAAAGGCAAGGTTGTTGTTGTCGGCGATGTTTGGATGAATATAGCTCGTGGTGCTTTTTATCTTAAAGAAATTGATTTAAGAATATCTTGCAGCTATGGTCCCGGTCGTTATGATGCTAATTATGAGCAGAGAGGCAATGACTATCCTTATGCTTATGTGCGTTGGACTGAAAATAGAAATATGCAGGCTTTTATCGATTTGATTAGTTCCGGCAGAATGGACGTCAAATCAATGACTACTCATGAAGTGGATATAAAGGATGCAGTAAGAGCTTATGATATTATCGGCGGTAAAATTCAAGAGAAATACCTTGGTATATTATTGAAGTATAATCCCGAAACTGTTGATATTAAAAAGAATATTAAAGTAAATGATTATAAAGCAGCAAGCAAAATCAAGCTTGGATTTATTGGTGCCGGCGGATTTGCAAGCAATTATTTGCTTCCACCATTAAAAAAATCAGACATTGATTTTGTTGCAGTATCGACTGCTACTGCAGTCAACGCAAAGCAAGCTGCTCGCACTTTTGGTTTTGCCGAAGCTTCGACCGATTCGGAATCAATAATTAAAAATAAAGATACAAATTGTATATTCATTGCTAGCAGACATGATTCGCACGCGGATTTTGTAAGAATGGCAATCGAAAATAATAAACCTGTATTTGTAGAAAAGCCATTGGCAATAAATTTTGAACAGTTGGAAACAATCAAAAATGCCGTCGAAAAGTATTCAGGCAGAGTTATGGTTGGATTTAACAGAAGATTTTCTGATTCTTTCAAATCAATTTCGGACTTCTTCAAAAATAGAAGCGAGCCACTGGCAATGACATATAGAGTTAATGCCGGATTTATTCCAAAGTCCCATTGGGTGCATGAAGAAAAGCAGGGAGGCCGTATAATCGGTGAAGTCTGTCATTTTATTGATACTATGATTTATCTTTGCGGGGCTTTGCCTATCAAAGTGTCTGCCGAATGTATTTCATCTGAAAATATTGAAGTGAATAATAATGATAATGTTATTATTTCTTTGAAATTCGCAGATGGATCCATTGGAAATATTAGTTATCTGGCAAATGGCGATTCGAGTCTTCCAAAAGAATATTGCGAAGTATTTTGCGAGAGAAGTTCTGCCATTATGGATAATTTTACAAGTGTGAGCTTGTATAGGAAATCTAAAAAGAAAATTTTAAAATTTGATGGAAGAAAAGGAATCAACGAAGAGGTTGAATCTACAATCAATTCAATAAAAAATGGCAGCTCTATGCCTATTCCTTTCGAGCAATTATATGCTACCAGCAGGGCTTGCCTTTTGGCAGTCGAATCATTAAAGACTGGTAATGCTTACGAAATATGATGAAAATATTAATGAAATAAATGTAGGTTGTTATGACTAAAAAACTTTTATTTGCTGTTATTTTGTTGTTTGTTGGTTTTGCTTATGCACAAGCATATAAACCATTTACTTCGCAGCAGCTTAAAACGATAATACCATCGGACTCGAGAACTGTAGTTAGTTTAGCGGGTTCATGGGAGAGAAGTTATGATGGTGAATGGGAGGCAGCTACTCTGCCTTTGTCAGAGCCGGAAAACAAAAAAGTATCATACAAGAAGACAATCAGAATCGAAAAGGGAATGGCAGAGAGCCATACTTGGCATTTGTATTTTCTCGGATTGAATCATCAAGCCGAAATATATTTCAACGACCAGTTTGTTGGTAGATATGTAGCCGGGTTGTCTCCGATTATGATTAGAATACCGGACAAAATGATAAATATCGGTAATAATGTATTGCTTGTTCAAATCAATACTGCCGAAGCTGCAACAGGCCAGATTATTCGCCAAAGTATTACAGCTAAAAAAACTTATACAGGTATTATTAGAGAGGCATTCTTGGTTGGTACTCCTGCTGTTTGGGTTTCCGATATTAAATTTAATACTAAATTATCAGGTGATTATTCCAACGGAAATATCAAAGCAAAAGTATCAATATCTTCAGGAAAGCTTGCCGGATTGAGTAAATTGCTTTCTAAAGACTCCACCTCTAATAATATTCCGGTGATTCAAAGAGCTGATGTTTTGGTTGAGCTTCAATTGGTGCGCAAAGGTACTAATGAAGTAATTGCTTCGGCTGAACCAAAGCGAATTGTTTTCGAAGCTGAAAGAACAGTGGTTAGCGATTTTGAAATTAATGTAGCAAATCCTAACTTATGGTCTCCTGAAAATCCAAATTTATACGATATTAAAGCAAAAATTACTCATCAAGGGATTACAATTGATGATATGTCTGCCCAAATCGGTTTTAAAGATTTGAAAATATCTAATATAGCAGGCAAAACAATAGCTCTTCTCAATGGCAAACCAATTGAATTGAAAGGTGTATCTTATGTAGAAGATCATCAAGTATCATTGCAGTCTTTATCTGCATTCCGTATGGAAGAAGATGTATTAATGATGAAGACTTTAGGTGCAAATTTAGTCAGATTTACTTATAATCCTCCACATCCTTACTTCAGTTATCTTTGCGATAAATATGGATTGATGATGATGATTGATCTTCCACTTTATAACGTTCCGTCGTCAATATTGAAATTGGATGAAATCAAAGTATTAATGAAAAATTATACTAAGCAATTGGTTAATACTTTTAATAACTCTGTTGCTTTGATTGCTTATGGTATTTCAGATGGATTGAAAGAAAATGATATAAGTCTCGATTTTAATAATGAAATTGTAAATCTTTTCAGAAGTATATCCAACAAAATGTTATATAAGAATGTTCCAATTGGATCACATATAATCCATACTGATGGATATGACTTTATTGGAATTAGTTCAAGAAAAGAATTTAGAAGCAAAGAACATTTGAAAGAAGATATTATTCAGATGAAAAATCTTTTGGGTAATGTGCCATTTATGATGTCTTTTGGTGTTGCGGTTCAGCCTTATAATCATAATGGATATTCTGATCCACTTTCGATTGAGCATCAGGCATTTTATATAAAAAATCATGTAATGGTATCTCGCGAAACCGGTGCTTTGGGCACTGTTGTATCAAACTTTAATGATTTTGAATTGGATAATCCATATTTAGTAACAAATATTGATAATCTGTATTTAAGTACAAGTGGATTGACAGATAGATATAGAAATCAACGCCTTGCTTTCAGAACTCTTCAAGCATTATTTAATGATGAAAAAGAACCATTGTTGAATGCAGGAAGCTATACTGAACAAGCTCCAGTTAGTTTTATTGCTATTGGTATCATTTTGGGAGTTGTATTTTTCTTCTTGTTGAATAGATTTAGAAGATTCAGAGAATATTTATTCCGTTCGATTTTAAGACCATTTAATTTCTATTCAGATATTAGAGATCAAAGAATAATCTCCTCGTTCCAAACTATTTTATTGGGATTGTTAATATCGTTTACAGTTGGTATTTTCATGTCGTCTGTAAATTATTTTTATAGATCAAGCGAAACAGCACAATACTTCTTTATGCTATTGGCTCCATCGAGCTCTTTCCAGGAAGTATTGTTCGATATGATTTGGATGCCGGAATTGATGATGTTGATTATTACAGTACTATCGTTTTTGGTAGTTTTTGTAGTGTCGATAATAATAAGAATATTTGCATTTTTTGTGAGAGCGAGAGTATATCTGACAGATGCTTTGACAATTACGATTTGGGGTGGAATACCATATTTGGTGTTGCTACCTTTATCGATAGTATTGGTTAGATTGCTTGTGATGGTGCCAGAACTCGTTACGTTCTTTATTATTTTGTATTTGGGATTGAATGTTTGGGTGATTGCAAGAATATTGAGATCTACAGCGGTAGTGTTTGATAAGCCTGCAATGAATGTATATATTATTGGAACGATATTCCTTGTTTTGATGGTTGGTATTCCTATTGGTATTTATCAAATCAAATATTCAATATTTGCATATTTCCAGTATTTTACTGAAGTGATGATAAATATATAAATATCATGTGATTGTATAATTTTATTGCTGATATTTAGCTATAATATTTAATGAAAATGCTTGACTGATTATTAATAAAAGTCAAGCATTTTTTTTATGCAAATTCTTAAAATTATGAAGAAGAAAGACAGGAGAAAACGAAGTAATTGTGAACTGTAGAAAATATGAAGCAGAAACTTCAAGTAAAGAAGAAGAAGTGCAGGAGCACAAAGTTACACAAAGTTATTACACAAAGTTACACGAAGTTAAGAGAATAAAGCAATTAAGAACTGTAGAAAATATGAAGCAGAAACTTCAAGTAAAGAAGAGGAAAGACAGGAGCACAAAGTTACACAAAGTTATTACACAAAGTTACACGAAGTTAAGAGAATAAAGCAATTAAGAACTGTAGAAAATATGAAACAGAAACTTCAAGTAAAGAAGAGGAAAGACAGGAGCACAAAGTTAAGAAAATGATGCTTGATTTGTCGTTTGTAAATCAAGCATCAATATATAAAATATAGACTTAATGGATTTTACTTTCGTATTAATTCTAGCTTGGCATAAGCCAACATCAACTGCTTTTTGCCAACACTGAATAATACAGTTGCTTTGCGTTGAGCACCTTCTCCACTCAGTCCTGTAATTCTTCCAACACCAAATTGCATGTGCTTCACTGTGTCTCCAATCCTGAAGTTGAAGACAGGAGGTGGCAATTGTGAATATGACTCGTTGGCAGGAATATCATCAAAAAAGCTTCTTGGTTTTGCAGGTTTAGGAATACCCATTGTTGGTCTTGCGCTTGGGCGGTCCGGGCTACCTTTTTTCGCAATTAAAGACTCATCAATTTCTCGTATAAATGGCGATGGAAACTGCTGAGATATATTACCAAATCTGAATCTTTGTTCGCAATAGGAAATATGAAGTTTTGTTTCAGCTCTAGTGATAGCAACATAAAACAACCTACGCTCTTCTTCCAACTCAGAATCATCAGCATCAGAGCGGGTGAGAGGAAACAATCCTTTTTCTAATCCTGCTATAAATACTTCATCAAATTCCAAACCTTTAGCATTGCTGACCGATACAATATTTAAATATTGGGCC
>CAZBNQ010000078.1:0-10152 GCA_964493035.1 uncultured Hyphomicrobiales bacterium
TTTTGAATCAGGATTGGAATTATTTATAAAATAATTATTAAATATTATTTTGGGAGTTAAAACTATATTCTTGAATACATTTATATTGTATCCTATCCCATAATTTATACCATGCATTATGGATTGATCATTAATATCTTTGTTAGTATAGTGTACATTTTTTATTGTCTTCAATTCATTATTATTGTCTTTGTATGTATAGCTATCAAAAGTAGTTTGTTTGTCATTAAATTTAAACATAAGACTATAGCCAAGCATAATTTCGATGTCGTAATAATTGAAAACAATATCAATATCATTATTCTGAAAGTTATTTTGTATAGTAGATTTTTCTAAAAATTCAGTAATTGTTTTTCCATCTTTTTTTAGAAAAGTTCCTTTTTCGCCATAATAACATTCTAATTCATATTTTGCGAAGGTTGCATAGTAATGAATTGAAAAATAATTGCTTATCGGTTTTTTGAATGACAAAGTAAAACTATAGTTGTTATCCATAAATACAGGCTCATTCCATGAAAAATCGCTTACTGCTCTTTCTCTTGAAATACTTGATGAGGAAGTAAATACACCTATTGAGTAATTTTCATTAGGATCGTTTTGAGCAAATAAAGATAGACTTGAAAACAAGATTCCTATTAATAGGATAAGAGGCTTTTTCATAATATTTTCCTTTAAATTGTCATTTGAACTTAATATAAATATAAGAATAAAATCAAATTTGTTACATTAATCGTTTAAAATAATATAAATTAAATGAAAATTCTAATAATTTTTGTTTTAATCTAATTGTTGGCAATTTTTTTTGCCATCTCACGAAAAATAAAAAAGTGGAAAGGAACCAGCGAATACCAATATAATCTTCCGAATAACCCGCTAGGCCTAAAAGTAGCTTTTTGATTTAGATAAAATTGATTATCATTATGTGTGATTTTAAATTCTAACCAAGCTTCGCCGGGCAGCTTCATTTCTGCATGCAGTAGAAGCCGTTTTTGATTTTTATCGGCAATAATAACTCTCCAAAAGTCAAGGGCATCTCCGGCATTAAGATTTTTCTCGTCTCTTCTGCCACGACGAAGACCGACTCCACCAGATAGTTTGTCCAAAAATCCTCTAATTGCCCACAAGAAATTGGCATAATACCAACCATTTTTGCCACCTATTCCCCATATTCTTTCAAGTGCTTGTTCTGGATCAGAATTAATTTTTACTCTTTGGGCATCAATAAAACAGCCAAACTCAGGAATATTTATAAATTGGGAAACTTTCGACAAATCCGAACTTGTAATAAGTGCATCTTTCCAACTCGATACAATTGAGTTTTGCTCAATTTTGTCGAAGGCATACTCAACTGCTTTTTTATAAGAAATTGGTTTAATATTGAGTATTTCAGCTAATGAATTATCATTACATACAACATCAATTTTTAATGAATCCACTAAATTTAGAGCTAATTTAAATGTGGTGGAACTAATAAAATATAACCAATAGGATGAGATTCTTGGCGACATAACCGGCACAGTCATAATTAATCTCTTGAGATTCCTGACTTCTGCATATTGCAAAAGCATTTGCTTATAGGTCAATACTTCAGGACCACCAATATCAAAACTTTTATTGTAAGTATCTTTTCTATCAATCACTGAAGTCAAAAATGATATTACATCTCTAATAGCAATTGGCTGGCACTTTGAATGCAGCCATTTTGGAGTTATCATTACAGGTAGTTTTTCTACCAAATCTCTAATAATTTCGAATGAAGCCGAACCAGAACCAACAATAATTCCAGCTCGCAAGGTAGTGAGAGCTACAGATGAATCAGCCAAAATTTCTTCAACATTTTTTCTGGATTTCAAATGCTTTGATAATTTATCATTATTTATTATTCCACTCAAATATATGATTTGTTTTGCATTTGTAGATTCAATCAATTTTTTGAAATTCAAAGCAGTTTTAGATTCCAGATTTATAAAATTTTCGATAGAAGCAGACATTGAATGCATCAAATAATAAGCAACATCAATATCTTTTGGTATCGAATCAGTATTAATAGAATCATTAAGGAAATCGAATTCAACAACAGAGATAGCCTTGCTTTCGATTGGAGTAGAAAATCTTGATTTATCTCTAACAATACAAATGATTTCGTGGCCATTTTCTACAAGAATCGGTAATAACCTTTTTCCAATATATCCGGTAGCACCGGTCAATAAAATTTTCATATACACCTCACAATATGACTCGATATATACATGATAATATTTTATTCTGCAAAGCAATAAAAATAAAGTAGTTTCTAAGAAATTTAGTTTGTGCAAAATTTTTCCGTAAATGATTAAAAATAAATTCATTTAAACCCGAATTTTTTGTATATTTGAAGAATATAACTGATTTGTAATTAACAATCACGGTAGTAATTATGTTGAACGAGTTAATAATAAAGACTCTTCCACTAATGCCAAAATCAATGGTACATATATTTGCAAAGAAATACATTGCCGGCGATTATTTGGACGATGCTGTAAGGGTAACTAAGGATTTCGAAAAGTTAGGCGGAATGACAACTATCGATGTGCTCGGCGAGTTTGTTACTTCAAAAGATAGAGCTCTACACGAAAGAGGTATGAGTGCTCAAGTTTTGGAAGCTATTTCAAAACACAATTTGCCTACATATTTATCAATCAAACCTACTTCTTTAGGATTAGGTATTGACACAGAATTCGGATATGAAAATGTAAAGTTTTTAGGCCAGATCGCAAAAGAAAAAGGTATAAGAATTAGAATTGATATGGAAAATTCTCCATATACAAGCAAAACAATCGATTTATACAAAAGATTGAGAAACGATGGTTTTGACAATTTTGGTATTGTAATGCAAGCTTATATGCATCGCACAATGGACGACGTCAAATCATTGCTAGAATATAAACCAAATATTCGTTTATGCAAAGGTATTTACAACGAAGATGCAAGCATTGCATATAAAGGTAAAGAAGAAATTAGAGATAATTACAAAAAATTGCTTGTATTCATGATAGACAATGGTGTTTATACTGGTATTGCTACTCATGACGAACCATTGATTCAATTTGCTGAAAATTTAATTAAGGAAAGAAATATCGATAGAAACAACTACGAATTTCAAATGCTTTTAGGTGTAAAGGATAATAGAAGAAATGATTTGCTTAAGAATGGTCACAGAGTTCGTATATACGTGCCTTTCGGAGAAGATTGGTATGGATATTCAACTCGTAGATTAAAGGAAAATCCTGAAATCGCTGGCCATATCTTTAAATCAATTTTCAAATTATCTTAATTTTTTGTTTTTTTGGGGGTGGCTCATAGTTCATAATCTTTTTTCTATAGATTTTTGAAGAATTATTTCTTGAAAATTTTATAAATCAAATTGATTATCTAATAAATGAATTATGAGCCACCCCTTTTATTATTAATAAGGAATAGTTAATGCGTAAATTTTTGTTTTTGTTATTGCTTGTTCTGAGCATTTCTGCTTGTTCTAAACAAACTTCAAATATTATAAGTGGTTCGAAAAACCTATCAATAGGCACTTTCAATATGGAATGGCTTGGCGATGGTATTAACGACCAAAAAGCACGAACAGAAAATGATTACAAGAATTTAGCCGATATTATTAAAAAAACTGATTTTGATATAATCGGTTTGCAAGAAGTAGAAAATGAAGCTGCACTAAAGAAAGTTTTAAATTATCTTCCAGACTATAAATTTATAATCGGCAAAGGAGGACATCTCCAAAATGTTGCTATGATTTATAAAAGTTATATCAATTTGGAAGCCATGGGCGAATATATACCTTTGGCGGTAGATCCTAGTAAAAACCGTCCAGGTCTGCTTGCAAAAGTCAATTATGATAATTATGATTTCTATATAATGTCTGTCCATCTCAAGTCAACTTCAAGATTTGACGATACTCCGCAAAAGAAAATGGAATCATATCAAATGCGCAAAAAACAAGCTCAAGTACTTTCAACTTGGGTAGATTCACTTTTGCAAAATGGTAAAGAAAAAGATATTATTATTGTTGGCGATTTGAATGATACTCCTCTCAAAGATAAAAATTGCTACATTATGGATTTATACAATAATACAAATGTAAAATTTGTAACAGCCGAACTTAGAAGTTGTAAGAATCCAAAGTGGTTTGTTATCGATCACGTTATTCTATCAAACGAAAGTATGAATAGATTTATAAAAGGCAGCGAAGTAATCTATAATTTCAGAGAATCATTGACCGAAGAAGAATCCAAAAATATCTCTGACCATTGTCCGGTTGGAGTCAGATTACAATTAGGATTGCCGGATAACGACTAATTTCTGGCATTTATTTTGCTTATATCCCCTTAAATATTTGTAATTTAAGGGGATATTTATATATGAAACGTTTAGTGCTAATAGCTTTTACATTTTTAGTAGGCATTTCTCTAAATGCAGCAGAACCAATAATTAAGATTTCTCCTCTGCCTCCTAATGCAGAATTGGAAATGTATGAAGATAGCGAAGGTCTTTTCACTCAGAAAACTCTTGATTACTACAAAGCTGCTGTGCTATTAGAATCACAATTGAGAATGATGGGTATAGAACCTGCTACCGAAACTTTTCCTCCTACTTTAGAAGAATTGCAAGATGTGGATGTTACACTCTTAAAAAAATTCTATCGTATGGCTGTCAATTTGGAAAATCAAGTTAAGTCATCCCCCGATGGTTTATTCAACAAAAAGATTGTCGAATTAAGAGAACAATTAAAAATAAAAGATGCAAGATTATTTGAGCTCGAAGATGAATTATTTAAGCAAAATGTTGTCAATAAGCATCTATTATTCTATCAAGAAAAATATTCTGAACTTATAGTTCAAGTAGATAGTCTTCGTCATGAATTTGATAATTTATATTTAGATTATTCTCAAAAAATATGGAAGCATGATACTGAACTTCGCCAAATGTATGAACAAGCTGCAAAAAGACAGGCTATATTAAGCATTTCAGCAAGTGGCAATCAACTATTTATGGGAAATGATAATATCAACGAAGATATTTCTCCGGGTGTTGCGATTAATTTCTATCCAAAACCTGTTTTGGGCTATGGCAGATTATTCGATGTTTGGGTTGAATATCTATATCCTGTTGTTAATGCACGCAATTCGTTCCAGCTAAAAGATAATAACGACAAGTTCCCTTATGAGTTTTCTACTGATATTATTTCTTCTGGCATAAATATGAGCATTCCTATATCAGAATTAATTGAAGTTAAAGATTTCAATATTGGATTTAAACTTGGTAGTGGTTTCTTCTGGGGTAATGCAAGGCTATTTAATAGTAGTGTACCAAAATCTGATTGGCAAGGGCAAATGGTAAGAATGGAATTTAATGTTGCTAATTATAACAGTTCTGTGCCTATGGGTCTTTACGTTGCTTATTCCTTCTATCATTATTCTAAAGATTTGCGATTTAATCTTCCAGAACAAGTACTAAACCTTGGCAAACCATGGACTAATAATCTTCAAATTGGCATTACTGTTCCTATTTGGGTTAATTCTACAATCAACATCGGAGCAAAATAATGAAAAAATATATATGGCATTTTGTGCTGCTTGTATTGTTTTCAATGTCTGCTATTTCTTCGGATTTTGATTTAGCAATACGTAATATCAAATTAGCCAACTCTTACAGAGAATCCGGCGATTATAATAATGCTATTAAATACCTAAATATTGCTCACAAGCAATTGGATAAAAAATCTGGATGGGAAGCTAAATATTGGTCTTATGCTGCTGATGAGTACCTTGGATTTGTTTATCGAGATATGAAAATGCAAGATGAAGCTAAGAAATATTTCTCTCGTGCTCTTGCTGGCTATAAAGCTTTGGTAAAACAAAAAGATGGAAGCCCTATTCCTGTCGAAAATTTGTTAGCAGAATCTGAAAAAATATCGAGTATTATTGCTGGATTAGGCAACTCAAAGTCTAATAGTAAAATTTTAAATTTCGACAAAATGAAACTAAAATCTTTACCAAATGATATTAATTCTGATGTCGAAAATTTGAGTATGGCAGATAATAAATTCAAAGAATTTCCAGCTTTCAATGATAGTTTTAATAAACTTACTCATTTGAACTTGTCTTCTAATAGGATTGTTGCTTTAGATATGAGAATTGCTTCTCTTAAAAATTTAGTTTGGCTAAACCTTTCAAATAATAGAATTAAAAAAATTGAGCAAGGTATCGAGATGCTAAGCAAACTAGAAGTATTAGACTTATCAAACAATAAATTAAAAGATATACCTGCTTCAATTTCATCATTGAAAAATCTTAAAGTGCTCAACTTAAAAGGCAACAAAATTAATTTTAACAAGATTAAATCATTAATTCAAGCAATGCCAAAGACAAATATTTTGCATGATGAATATATTTTAAAACCAAATGAAGAAGAACAAATAGAAGATTAATCTAATTTTTCATTTAGTATCCTTTAGATACCGCCTTCCTCTATTGGCGGTATTTTTTTATTTTTTTTCTGCAATATTAATACTATATTGAAATGTATGGAATAATAATAAAGGCTATATATGAGAATTTTCGACAAAATTATTTGGGGAATCATTTCAATTGCTTCCTTCAGTTTACATGCTCAAAATGAACCGAGCGAACCAAGCTTCTTCCCTATCAATTCGACTGACTATGGAATGGCTAAAGAAATCTCAATCTTGAATAAACAAGTCGCGAATGACAAACAGCTCAAACTATTAGAAGAAATTACCAGGCAAGTAAAACTACAATCAAAAGTATTGAACTCGTTGCCCGATACAAACTGTCTGATTACTATTCCTATAGTCTTTCATGTATTCCATCCGGATGGTGAAAATGGCGTTCCTCTTAGCCAGATTGATTATGCTATTGCAGATTTGAATGCAAATTTTGCAGGATCAGATAATGACTATAAGACTGTTAATTCGATTTTTGATTCTGTCAAATCTTATACTAGAATCAGATTTAAACGAGCATTAATTGATCCAAAAGGAAGAGCAACTATTGGAGTAGTTTATTACAAAGATAAACAATCAGGATTTGGTAATGGCGGTGGATATGATGCTCAAATTGCTTCTTGCGCTTGGGATAATTTTAAATATTTCAATGTTTACTTGATGAATGATTTATATGCAAACAATACTTTAAATAATTCAGGTGTATGTTGGTATCCAAGTGAATACATGAGTAAAATTGGCACTGCCAGAATGGTTTATAACTATGTTTATTTTGGCAAAGGCGGTTCTTCTTATAATAATTTAGAATTCAATCAAACATTTACTCATGAATTAGGACATTACCTGAATTTGCGACATACTTTTGATGGAAACGATTGCAATAGCGAAGGTGATTTGTGCGATGATACTCCTCCTACTAATGTTGCTGCAGCAGGATGTGTTGCTTCTCCTTGTGCTGTGCCTATTAATGGCGAAAATTATATGGATTATAATGCCACTTGCTACAAAAACTTCACTAAAGACCAAAATGCAAGAATGGAAGTTGCACTTCTCGATCCTTCTCGTTTTTCTCTTTGGCAACCTGAAAATTTGATTGCTACCGGAATTATTAGTAATAAAAACTTCAAACCATGTATCAATGATGATATGTTTTTAGCTTTTTCTAAAAATATTATTTGGGAATCGATTGATAATAATGGTACTCTTGAATTGCCAAATATTGTTATCCATGCTTGCGCAGGAGCAGTTTTCAAATCAACAAATAAAGTATTGAAAAGCGATATCGACTACTCTATCAAAAATCTTCCAGAAGGATTGACTGCAAAAGTTTTTGTCGAAAATGATTCTCTTACTGCCAATTTAGTTATTGAAGGTAAAGCAATCAAACACGAAAAAGTAAACTCAATTGACAGCATAGAAATTAAATTTTTCGATTCAGCATTTAATAATTCTAAGGCAAATGAGATTAGAAACTATAAATTTAAATTTGCTATTAATTTGTTAGACCCTTGGAAAAAAACTTGTGAAGCTCCAAATATTCAAGTTACTCCTAGTGCAAGTTGGAAATATTTTGAAACCCAAGGTCCTATACCTAGATATTATGGCTTGTGGTATAATTCAGGAAGCTATTATTTAGAAAATTATGGTAGAGGTATTATTACTGAATCGCTAAACAGCGACAAAATTGTCTTTTTGCCTGAAGGTACAGAAATTGGGATTAACTCAGGCTGGAGAGCCGGCGGAAATCAGGGAATTCTTTATTCTTCTAGCTATAATTATCTAGATTCAAAAACAGGAATTGTTGGTTTTAGATTGCAAGCCGCTAATGACTTTTATTATGGCTGGATGAAAATAAAAGTATCATCTACAGAAGGTGTCACATTATTAGAATATCATTACAATAATAAACCAAATGAGTCTATAATTGCAGGATCGAGTTGCGAATCTTCAGTGGATGTAGCAGAACAAAATAATTACATTATCAATATATACCCCAACCCGGCTACTGAATATATAAATATTGAATTGGATGAAGAATACAACTATTTGCAAATCATGAATCAATTAGGTGAAATAGTTGTAAAAAAAGAATTGTCTTCGGGATTACAAAATATTGATATTTCAAATTTACCAATTGGTATATATATAGTAAATATATCAAATATTAAAGGTGCAATAAGCAGGAAGATAGTAAAAGAATAAACAAAAAAATCCTGCCTTTAAAGCGGGATTTTTTTTCCAATATCAGTAATAATAAGCTTATCAGAAATTTTATTCTGATTACATGATTTTTCTAATCTCCTTAGGGGTTCGCTAATTGGCTCGTCAGATAAATCAAAAGTAGCGTAATGCATTGGAATCAAATGTTCAGCTTTGAGATCAATAAAAGCTTTAGTAGCTTCTTCAGGAGTCATATGATTTGTTTCCATTATATATCTTGGAGAGTAAGCACCTATTCCTAAAATGGCATAATCAATCTTATTAAATAACTTAGCAATTAACTTAAAATGCTCACTATAACCGGTATCAGCACCAAAGTAAATAGTTTTGTCGGCATTTTGAATAATAAATGAGCCCCAAAGTCTTTTATTTTCATCTAATAGCCCACGTCTTGCCCAATGCCTTGCAGGTAGGAATATAATTTTTAGCTTTGAATCAGTGATATTAAATTCTTGAAACCATCCTGCAGTTTGGACTTCATTAAGACTATCAGAAAGACATTCACTTATCAATTCTTGCATATTGAGACCGGCAAAAATCTTCATTTGTGGATTTAATTTGATTAGTTTTTCGATAGTTTCTTTATTGCAATGATCACCATGATCATGACTAATTAATAAATAATCGATATTAACAAATTTTTCGATGTCAAATGAAGTCTCTATAAATTTTTTTGTAAATGGAACTGAATAAAAAACAGGATCAATCAATATATTTTTTGAATCTATACGAATAAAAAATGAAGCATGCCCAAGCCAGACAATGCAATTTTCATTAGAGTTTAAAAACGATAGTTTAGAATCAATTGTTGGTAGCCATTTGTCATTTTTTTTCTCTTCCGCTTGAGGATTTTTAGAGAATCTCCATTTCAAAAAAGTCCAAAAACTCGATTCAAATGGTTTATAAAGATTAACAAAAGTACCGTTGGAATTTATTGGATTACCTCTCCAATTACTAATTTTGGGATTATCAATATTCGATAAATCAATTGTTTTTAGTTTTTCATTTTTTACAAACTTCATATTCTTATCAGCATTATCAGCAATTATACAAAAATTGATACTAAAAATCAATATCAACGAACAAATAAGCATTTTCATAATACAACTCAATTGTCATCAATTACTTTCTTGAATTTAATAAATATTTTTGTACCTTCACCAAATTTACTTTCAAAAAATATTTTAGCATCAAAAATCTCAACAATTAACTTGACAATTGCGAGTCCAAGCCCAGCTCCTTGCTGTTCATTTAATTGTCTTTCGAATTGCTGAAATGCAGAAATTTCATAATAAATTAAAAAAGCTTCCATAAACATACTTTATAGAAGCTTTATTTTGTCGGCGTGACTGGATTCGAACCAGCGACCCCTACTACCCCAAAGTAGTGCGCTAAACCGGGCTGCGCTACACGCCGTA
>CAZBNQ010000079.1:0-10089 GCA_964493035.1 uncultured Hyphomicrobiales bacterium
TGGCTTTTTCATGTTTTGGCTTCTTCGATCCGATTCGGCTTTAATTGCATTTTCAACATTAGGAATTATATTCCAATCTTTATTTTGAGCTTTAATTCTTAATAAATATGGAATTGCTTTGATGATTTTATCAGTGTAATTTTTAGCAGATTCAATTAATTGCTTGTTTGTTAGTACAATACCAATAAACATAGCTTCAATTATTAATTTTGCTTCTGCAGTAAATTCGTTATTAGTAATCCATTTCGAATAGTTTGAATCATTAATAACACCAGCCGCGCGCAAAGTTTTAATAATTTTCTGCTTGGTTTCTTGAGTATTGAATATTTGACTAAGTGTTTCAACTTCTGTTTTTTCAAGATATTCACCAAGTTCTTGAATCGTTTTATCATCAATATCTTTAGCATAAGCCAATGCACGACCAGTTACATTCTCTTCGTTTTTCGTACTAGTATTTAAAATCCAAGAATAATGTGAGCACTTATCCATATTTACATCAACTAGTCTAATTAATACCGGCTTGGTAAATTTCGAATAATCAGTTTCGCTAATACCATAATTTGGCAAACGTTTTTTCAATTGCGATTGATAATTATCCCATTGGCTCTTATAAGATTTTTCATAAGCCACAGTTTGCAAAATCATTATTCTTGAATTGCCACCAAGCACAATCCCATCTTTATTTACAATTGACGGTCCCGACTCTGCAGTCTGATCTTCATTCAATAAATGGAGAGGTTTCAAATTGCTTGCGCGCTGCTTCACGTTTATTTGCAATTGTTTGTTTGAATGATATTCGCGTTCCTGGCATCCTTTTGGATATTTTTCATTTCTATTGAAATTAGAATAATTATGGCTTGCAATAAGATCATCTAATTCTACTAAGGCATAATTGCCTTTGATAGTTTCAGATGATGTTTCAATTTCATTTGAATCACCAATTACAAATTTTGACGATTGACGATCAGTTTTTGGCTCTTTATTAATTGATATTTTTCTAGGTGGATTACTAGTATTATCAGTGCCATCAATATTTACATTTTCACCATTTATCAATCTAATGCCTTTTGACCATAATTGCTTTAATAATGGTGCAACTGTATCAACTAAGGCATAACTAGGATAATATTCATCTACATATTTTGCTTGGACAAACATATGGTTTTTGTTGCGTTTTGATAACTGACTCAACCAAACCTCGCATGTTCGTGCAAAAACCTCTGTCCTTCGTGCCCAATAATCTTTACCAGTATTTATTAATATATGTGCAAATTCATTTAATTTATCATTGTCCCAATAAAGTTTTTCAAAGATCTTTTCAGATAATGCAAAAAAACCACCACGATTTATTTTGTCAGGGAAAAGTGATTTTGCAGTTGTATACGAATTTTCTACATGACAAGTAATAAAATCCATCCCGTGTTTTTCGCCAATTGCATTATCAATGGCATGCGAATATTCATGTGCTAATGCAGCACCTGTAACATGAGGCTTGGTTATATTTATCGCTTTATGACTTGGTTCATAATGTGCCTCAGCTAAGCCACCATGTCCACGCGCCCCAAATGCTACTGTTAAAGTTTTGTTTAAACCAATATAACGGTAAGGAACATCCAACATATCTGCCAATGCTTTAAATCCACCAGCAGCCGCAAACATAAATTGAACCCGGTCTTCTTGGTTCATCCAATTTCCGAATTCAACACCTTTTAATCCAAAATATTCAATAAACCTATTAGGATTCAATTGAACATCCATATCGAATGCCGGTGCATTAGTTAATCTAGCTATTCGTACTTTATGTTTATTCCAATATTCTTCTATTCTGCCATGATCTGCCGGTTCACCTGCATTGTTGATTAATCCAGGAAATTCATCTGCTAAATATTCAATTTTTTTTGAGCTTTTAATTGCATTTTTATATTTATTACCATCTGCTTTTACTTTGTCAGACAATCCGGATTTCTTTTTTCTGTTTTTAAATCCAAGTATTACACCAGTAAGCATCAAAGCAGAGCCAACCAACATTTCTTTAGTTTGTTTTGTCATTTGCATTTGATTCTCCATGTGCTTTGACACGCTCTAGTTCAATTGTAAGCCTTACAGTCTCATTCTTCAATTCATTAAATTGCTGATATAGTTTTTGATTTTCGATAATTTGCGATTTAATTACTTCAATATCGGATTTCATGGATATAAGCATTGTCCCAACAGCTATACCAATTGGTATTGATAATGCAGAAATAAAGTTTACTATCTGCCAGAAAAAATTTTGCTTTCTGTCTTCACTCATGCATCCACCCAATCACTGAATGCAGTATCATTTTTTAAAGCTTCATAAGCCGCACTTATCATATTATCTATTATTGATTTTTCGGGATTAGATAATTTCATTAATTCAGTTCTTAATGGATCACAGTTGTAATCTTTAAGATCTAAATTAACGTAGTTGGCTAATATGCCTGCTTCCCAATCTATACGCGCTTGCTGATTTGGGAATCTGTAATAAAGTACATTTAATGGTTCATTTCTTACTGAAATGATCTTAAGATATTCGTTAGTATTTTGATTTACCAATGCCATGTTTTTAACCTCACAATAAATTAAACAAATGTTACGCCTGATCCTTGCTTAACAACAGAAACATAAGCAGCCCAACGTGTTTTGGTTGCAGTTCCGGGTGTTACTGAAATTGCAATTGCGCCATTAGTAGTATCTGCAGTAATGCTTATAGTATAAGCTTCAAAAGTCCCAATAGATTTATCAGATCCAATAGTATCAATAGTTGATAATTGAATTGTATTTGCTCCATTTCCTCTAACAGCTAAAAATTGTCTCACTGCGCTTGTTGCATTAACTCCGCCAGTTGATTTATTACCAACTATTCTTACTTCAACTTGCCAAGCTGAATAATCCGGCATTACAAGCCTTGCAGATGAATTATCTAATGTTAACTCAGCCAATCCTGTGCCTGTAGTTTCACGTTTTAAGATAAATTCAGAAAATTGAACATCGCCAACATCAGATATTTTCCCAGAAGTGAACGCACGTTCACCATATAGTGTAGTTTTAGATTCAGTACCACCAGTAATTGAAGATTTTAAACCTGTTGCTTGATTGTAAGTGCCTCCGGAAATTACTGAATGTGTTCCGGACGCATTATTGTTAAAACCTCCACCTACTGTATCATATGTACTACTAGCAGTGTTTGTATCACCACCACCTATAGCAGTATAACCACCCGAAGCAGTATTAGCTTTGCCACCTGTTACACAACTACGTGTTCCGGATGCTGTATTATCAATACCTCCACCTAATACTGCATATTGTCCGCTTGCCACCTGTGCAGAATTTGATCTTGACATTTGAAAATCAACAGCGTTACCACCGCGCTTAACTCCACCGGTAGTAGCATTAATCGGAATTTGAGCAATTAAAGCACCTGTCCCTTTAGGAGTAAGAACTAAGTCTATATTAGTTTCCGCTCCTAATGGTATTATTTGATGTGCCGGAATTGTTGTATTTGGGGATGTTGTTGTTCTTGTTTCGGAAAAATAAGATAGACCGCCTGCAGCAGTTGCCCAAACTGCATTACCGTTTGCATCAGCACATTGCAAAAATTTGCCAATTCCAGGTGTACCACCTTTAATTTGGATTGTTGCTTCTGTAATGATTTTTCCGGTGTAATCAACTAAAAACTTGTCGGTTGCACCTTGTTTACCTTGGAAAATATATCCACTATTTGCGCCAACTATCGATTGAATACCTGTAAAAGGGGATTCAAATTTTGCAGCAATTGCCGCATTTGAATATAAAGCCGTTGCGGATAAAACAGTAAGTGATCCAGAAGCAGCTGTATTTGAAATAGCAACGGGCTGTGTGTTTTGTGTTGTAACTATTAACGAACCAAAACCGTTTACATCACTACTCCCAATATAAAGATCCCGTTTGTTTACTATTTTAACGCAATCAACAGTTTGCCATGTGTTTGTTATTTGATCAAAGAAAGGCACTCGATCCTTAGAGCCTGCATCTAAAGATGTTAAATCCGGAACATGTATTTTACCGGAACTTGCATGAGTTGTTAGATCAGTTGCTAGTGCTTTAGCATCAAGCGAAGTTTGAAGATTGGTAATATCAGAAATACCATGTGCATGGACTGTATTTGCTTTACCGTCAAGCGAGGTTTGAAGATTAGTAATATCAGAAATACCGTGCGCATGTACGGTATTAGCCTTGCCATCAAGCGAAGTTTGAAGATTAGTGATATTGGCAATTGTATGAGTATGAGAAGTAGCCGCCTTGCCATCGAGCGTAGTCTGGAGATTAGTAATATCAGAAATACCGTGTGCATGAATGGTATTTGCTTTACCGTCAAGCGAAGTTTGAAGATTTGTAATATTGGCAATAGTATGCGTATGAGATAATGCAGCTTTACCGTCAAGATTAGTCTGCAGATTTGTAATATCAGAAATGCCATGTGAATGGATTATATTCGCCTTATTTAATAGTTCTGCATTGATACTATCAATAAGAGCTTGCAAACCTGTAATTGCACTTACTGGATGTTGATCTGCTGCATCACGATTAGTTAACAATGTGTGGTTGGTTGTTCCACCACCACCACCATTATTAAAACTTGGTTCAAATATTTGCGCTATTGGATTGTTACAACTCATTAATATATCACCCGTGTAAAGCCAACAATTCTAAAATAATTTAAAGGTTCGATTCTAGCGATTTTTTCAGATATTCCATCTCCATTTCTGGACTCAAATTTAGAAAAAGTATTAGCTTGAATACTCATGCCTGCAGTTTTAATCCAGTCTTCAGAAGCAAAACCAGCGTGCCCAAATTTGGTGTCGCCTTTTTGCCAAATGATGATATCACCATTCATTACTTTTTCAAGTCCCAACATTATTTTCAATGCTGATATTGACTTTTTATTTTTTAACTTTGAAGCTAATCCGGTTTTAATTTTTGGGTCTTTTACGTTTGCTTTATTTAGTATATAACAAACAAAAGCAGCACAATAAGGTGATCCTAAAGGATTGCCAACAAATTTATTAAATTCATCAATTTCTTTGCCTCTGTTTTGACCTTTTTCTTTAACACCTACATATTTGCGAGCTAACTCAATATGTAATGGTATTTTGTCATGATTTGAGGGCAATTGCCATTGTGACGTAAATAATGACTGATGCAAGAATACTACAGCCAATAATAAAACAATAACCAAAAAATGTAATCGCATATGCAACATTCCTATTATCTATAATTTCTACTTTTGTATCAACTTTAAGAATTTTATCATCCACAAGATTTGCAAAATAAATTCCAATAACTGACATTACCATTGATGTAGTAATAACCAATAATGATTGATAGTTATAAAGAGAAAATATAAATAGTGCTATCATAATGATTATTATTATATATAATTTCTTTTTATCGTAAAAGCTATTTAAATTCATTGTGTTTTTCCTTTATTTCATTGGTAAATTTGATTTTACCCATGTTTTTATTGCTGTCATGTAAGTAACTTTTAAAATTTTACCAAGTGGTTTCCCATTTGGCCCGTTATTGTAATTGTATTGATTGAAAAAATCAAAAATGGGTTGATATTGATTTGGTATTTCAAGATTTAAATAGATCTTTGCTTTTTCATTGCGTCTTTCTACAAATTTGCCAATATGATTATTAGCTGCCTTTAGCCATTCTTGAATCCTTTGTAAATCAATTTTGTCAACATTGATTTTTTTCAAAATTTCAATTAATTCTTTTGGTGTGTCGTTTGCTACCTTAACCATAAATCACCTATAATAAATTTAATGATGGAACATTATTTGATACTTGATTTTGAATTGGTTCTTGTGGTAAGCTATTGCCCGGTTTTTGCTTACTTTGCAACCATGATTGCACAAATGGGAGTCCAAACTCAATAGCTTTGGATACAAGATCCAAAATTGCTTGGCGAGATTCACCATCTGCTAATCCAGAATCGCCTTTACCGTATTTTTCCATCAATCCGGTTAAGGTGTCATTTTCAATTGTTTTCTTATGTACTTCTACTTCTAGATTATTGATCCTAAGATTTAATTCTGATATTTTATCGTCCCTTAGTCTAATATCATTATTCAAACTTTCAATAATCAATTGTTGGCTTTCTAATTGCTTGTTTAAAGCTCTTACCAATTCTGCTTCAGTAGTGTTTTTAGGTCTAATATCATTGTTTTGTTCTAGTATATTTGCTGCATCTGCCAAACCTTCTAAGTGTGGTTTTCTTATATTGGTTTTGCTCTCTTTTGCTATCAATCGCATTTCGCCAATCATACCATCCTTGGATTGCATATTCTCGTAGATACAAACTAATTCGCCTTCGTTGAAAGGCTGCATCATTAGTTCATTTGTGAATATATCGCTAATCTTTTTAATTCCAAGAGCTTGTATTTTGTCGCCTTTATAGGTTCGACTTTTACCAATCTTGAAATTGGGAATAGCTGCCTGCTCTTCTAATGGAGATTTTAAAACACCGATTGTATAGGTTGTTTCCTTATTTATAAGGTTTTTTGATAATGATGATGTTGCTTTTATTTTTGCCATAGGACACCCAATTGTTTATTTATTTATCCAAAATTCAACAATTCCCATTACTGGATAATTCTTAAATTTATTCGTTTCGCTTATATATTGCGCGCATGAAGTTGCAATTGTAAAATCTGTTAACATTCCAAGTTCAGTATTTAATTCAAGGCATGTTGGGAGTATAAGCCCAATTGAATTATTTGCAATAGGATAATCTGCATTAGGAGAGTTTGCACCACGAAACACCGGCTTATTATTGGCTAATATTAACGGACGTACGTAATTTGGTTGCCACATAACCGGCATTACTGCATTTATGTATGCAGATTGAGCATAAGCCTTAGTTGCTGTTCTTGAATTTGTTATTGCCGTATTAGTGGCCGCATCTTGATATGTTGATCCTAGCTTCAAAGCATCAAAGCAAAACAATTCAACTTTGTTTAAAAGTATATTTGGAGTATTAAAGATTTCATTGATGTTGTCAATGCACCTTAAATTTCTTAGTTCCGGAGAATCAGTATCATTTCCCAATTTTTCAAACTCAGTTAAATAACCAATATTTGTATTTGTTATAGGATCGCCAGTTTCAGAAATAAATCTTAATATAACGGTTTCCGGAAATTTTTCTCTCAATTCAACTATGCTACAGCTCATTTTGTATTCCTTATACTAATCTAAAGGCATGGAAAGTTATCATTACTTTCAATGGATAAACACCTTTTGCAGTTGTAGGAAAACCATTGCCACTAACTGTTACCTGTAATTCTGTTCTTGAAGCAAAGCTCCAGCCTAATTCTCTGAAACTTCTTGCATTAAGAGCATAAATAGATATTGGCTCTTTTGTCAGATTATAATCAGATAAAGATGATTTAATATCAATTCTTATATCATCCCTTGCAATTTCTTGTGATTGTGTTATATCTTTGCCGTTAGCATCTAAAACGACTACAGATATATGTGATACGTAAATATCTTGATCGCCAATCTGTATTTTTTTGTAGTCCGAAGATAAACTGCTTTCAAGTTTAAAATCTGCAGGAATCATTGTCGGACGATCTAAAGTCACTCGATCAATCAATACTGCAGGTTTTGTATTTATATTATTGTCGCTCATATTTTCCCCATTATTAATAATAATTAAGCAAACGGGCTCTATGGGTGTCTATGCCATAGAACCCGCTGCCTTTAAATTAATTCACTGCAGTGTATTTGGTTGCCATCAAGTTGATTGTAATTGAAAAACCATGTTCTGAATCTGGTAATCCTGAGCCTGGTTTAATTGGAGTTGTATTATTAGTGCTATCGTACGCTTCTGTAGTTAAACCTTTAGCAGGTCTTAGCCAAACATCAAATTGTGTACCACCACCAACTTTGATAGGTATTTGGAGTGGATAATAGTTTGTAAATTTTGAACGAATAGCAGCTTTAGGAGCAGTTGCAGTTGAAATTGTTGGATCCGGCAAAATTTCCATGTTTATGCATTCACGTAATGGAATTTTTGTTACATCGGAATTTTCCATACGAAATTCAATAAATGAATTATCGATGAAATGTGCTAATTGATTGGTTTTTACTGCATGATTTGCACCGTCGAAGCGCACATCAGTGAATAATTGTACTCCATGGATAAGGTACGCTTGTGAATTTGAAGGGAATTCATTAGAGCGGTATTGTTGGTCTTTTTTATCGCCCCATTGAAAGAGTTGTGTATCGCCTAATGTAGCGCCACATTTTAACAACAATGTATCACGAATAGGCCAAACATTTTGTTTGAAAGGTTCGTTATTGTTATTTGCACTGAAATCTTGAATTATTTGTCTTGTTGACGTTGACATTGTTCTTTTCCTTTTTTTATGAATAAATTAGGTTTATTTTTTAATTAAAATCCTACTGCACCTGCAAATTGGCTGTTGGTGTACATAGTATGGAAATCATTATCGCTTAAAGTTGGAATATAATCGTTTAATTTAGTTTCTACAGGTTCAGGAACATAAGGTTCAAGTGATGGGATATAATCTTCTAATTGAGATATATAATCATTTACACCAGCAGAAGCCATTACTTCAGAACCATCCGGCAAAGTTATTGATCGCATACCGGGCGGTAAAGCTTCATCACTCATTCCGGTCGCTATTTGATTTGGGTTAATTGACTTATCGAAAGCAAATATTGGAGTACCAAAAATGTTTGCAATTGTTCCATTGCCTTTAGCATAGAGCAGATGGATTACACCAGCTGCAACTGCACCATACGCAATTTGTTTCTTGTTGAATCCTAGTCCTATAATGGCAGGTACTAATGAACCGATTGCAACACCTTTAAAACCGTCAACACTCCAAGTTCCTTTTGTTTTTTTGGATATTGAATTTATAGCTGTTGGCAATAAACCGTAACAAATAGCACCAACACCGACTAACGCAACATCTTGCAAAAACGGCTTTTTAGTATTTTTCCGGACATTTGCCATAAAGTCTTTGATTAGTCCTTTTTTCATTGTAATCCCTTATTTTATTAAATTTTTAGCCACAATATAAGTTCCAGCTCCAGCGGCGATTCCACCAAGAACCGATTTTGAGGCATACCAAGTAATACCTGTTGCTGCGGCTGCAAATAATACATCTTTGTATTGCATGAAAAAGGTTTTCCCTTTTTCAGTAATACTGTCGTAAGGAATTTTAATACCGTATTTCTTTGCGTACTCTCTCCAAGTAGCTTTTTGATCATCCGGTAATTGATTCCATAGTTCTTGCGTAAAACTTCCAATCCCAGCCACAACCTTATTGTATTCATCATTGTTAGTTGTATTGGTTGTAATTGGCACTTGTACCTTAACCGGCTCCGGGCGATTGTCGATTACTGGTACATTTGAAGTTCCACCTTTATTAGTACTTGTGCCTGGCAAACCAAGTGATTCACGAACAAAATTATTCGCATCACTGCTAACTTTACCAATGACATTGTTCTTAGTTTCTTTAAATACATTTCCGGCATAATCTTTTGCCTTGCTAAATATATTCTCGAAGAAACCATCGTTTAGTCCTGCACCCGAAAATCCAATTCCGGGCGTAAACCTTATATATTGATCCATAGTATCTCCAATAATGTTTTATTCATCGCAACATTCATCATTATTGTTATTATTTAAATTCGTATAATTTGATCTACTCTCCCACGGTGGATAAGAGTAATAAGTTTTTTCATATTTTTCTACCATCTTAGGTTGATCACAAGGACAATCACCTGTTGGCGGAACACTTGGAGGAACTCTTTTAGTTGTTGGCGGTTCACTCGGTTGCTTCGGCTCTGCCGGTGGTATCGTTGGATACGTTGGTACAGTCGGCTGTTTCGGCTCTACTGGTGGTATCGTTGGATACGTTGGTACAGTCGGCTGCTTCGGCTCAGCCGGTGGTATCATTGGATACGTTGGAATAGTCGGCGTAGTCGGCTGCTTCGGCTCTACTGGTGGTATCGTTGGATACGTTGGTACAGTCGGCTGCTTCGGCT
>CAZBNQ010000080.1:0-9994 GCA_964493035.1 uncultured Hyphomicrobiales bacterium
ATCCAGAAAGAAATGTTCCTGAGGCTGCTAAAAATGATCCATCGATAATCATATCACCAGCCGATGGCAAAGTGGTGGAAATAATTGAAGAGCAAGAACCACATTATATAAAAGATAAAGTTATTAGAATAAGTATATTTTTATCGCCTTTAGATGTGCACGTCAACCGTTCACCAGTGAGTGGCAAAGTAGAATTTTATCATTACAATCCGGGGCAATATTTAGTGGCATACCACCCAAAGTCTTCAGATTTGAATGAGCAATCGAGAATTGGAGTACAAACAAAATACGGAAAAGTGTTTTTCAAGCAAATTGTCGGCATTGTGGCTCGTAGATTAGTATGTGAGCTGAAAGTTGGCGATTCGGTGGATGTTGGTGCTCGTTTTGGTATGATGAAGTTTGGTTCGAGAATGGATGTTATGGTTAGTCCTGACTCTGAAATATGTGTTAAAGTAGGCGATAGAGTATCAGCCGGGCTATCGACAATTGCAAAACTTAAGAAGTAATTCGGAACGAAAATGGCTTTGAGAATAACAAGATCAATCGTGCCAAACCTGCTTACATTAGGTAATCTATATTCAGGTTTTACAGCATTAGTATACATAACAAAAGATGATTTTATTCATGCTGCTTTGTTTGTATTTATTGCTGCAGTATTTGATATGCTCGATGGAGTGATGGCAAGATTGATAAATTCGACAAGCGAACTTGGAGCGGAGTTAGATTCTCTTTGTGATGCAGTATCATTTGGAGTGGTTCCTTCTTTTATGCTCTACAAAATGTATTTTTATCAGTTTGGTGATATAGGAATTTTGTTGTCTTCTTTTCCTGCATTAGGCGGAGTAGTGAGATTGGCAAGATTTAATGTTATGCTCACCAGCTTCGAAGATAAACTGTATTTTACCGGTATGCCAATACCTTCAGCAGCTTTGACAATAATCTCATATTTGATATTTTTTAAGCTTAATAATATTTTGTCTACAGAATTAGATTTTTATGTAATGTTGTTTTTGGCTATTGCAGTACCATTGGTAATGGTATCTTATATCAAATTTGATAATATGCCAAGACCCACAAAAAAATCGATTAAGCAGCGACCAATTGTATTTATAATTTTTGTTTTAGCTATTTTATTAAGTGTTATTTCAAAAGGGATGGCAGTATTTCCTTTTATGTTATTTTATATTTTAGCCAGTAGCATAAGATGGTTCATTAAGTGGTTGAAATCTCAAAGAACACCTGAAGATGACATTTCCGAAATAGAAGAAGAATAATTATAAAAAAACACAAGCATTGTTTTCATTTTCACAAAAATCTATGGAGAAAGCATGAAAAAGCTTTTTTGTATTGCTTTATTAGCATTTTTAGCTTCTAGTTATCTTTCCTATTCTCAATATTTTAGACAAGAACGTACTTGGATAGGACCAACTTTGGGATTTGCCTTCTCAAATTTGGGATATGGATTTTCCGGAGAATATGGGGTAGATCAAAAATTTGGTGTTGGTATTGACTTGGGATACTCAAGTTTTTCTGAAAGTTTAGGTTCTGGTTCGATGTGGGGCAACGAAACTCCAAAATTTGAATATTCAATGTTGGGAATTCTTTTTTCTGCTTCTTATCATTTTACACCACAAAAGAAGTTTGATCCTTTTATTAAACTTGGTTTAGGTTATATTAATTGGGATGCAAAGCTAACAGGAGTTGATGGGCAGACAGCCTCATTCTCAGAAGCTTATACTTCTGGTGTGGCAATTACAGGACAGATAGGGGCTCGATACCATTTTAATCAAGATTGGTCTGCAAGAGCAGCTGTTGGTTATCCATTTGTTTTCTCTGCAGGTGTTGATTATGCATTTGGGGGTGTTGAAAATAATTCTACTGTTACTGAAGAAGAAGTTAGCACTAAGAGCAAACCAATAGTAAAAGAAGATAAAAAAAATAATACACTTGAAGTAAGCAATGAAATTAAAGAAAAACCATTTCCTATCTACATTGGCCCATATTTAGGTGCTAATCTAACTATCAATACAGCAGTTGGAAATGGATTGAAACCAAAATTGAATGTGAACGGACCTGATGCCGGGATTTCTGCAATGATACCATTTACTCGTCAGGCTTCTACAGGTTTTATCTTAGATTTAGGTTATGAAAAAATTGCATATACAACATATCCAGACAAAGATGAAACTGATTATAATACTATTAGAGAAGATTATAGTTATTTTAAAATTAGTCCCGGGTTTTATTTGGGTGGCTTTACTTTAGGTGTTGATTTTGGTATGCCATTGGATGCTAGTGCTGAAAACTTGAAAGGCGATGAAGTTAATATAATTTATAACCCTAAATCTTCTGATGACAAAATTGTTGACCATTTAAATATGAAGATGGATGTTAAAATTGGGGGAGCAATTCACCTAGTAAATACAGATGCCGGAATGCTCAATTTGAATATTACAGCTACTTATTGTTTGAATGGACTTTGGGATGACGCAAAATATTATAAATTTGCTTATGAATATGATGAGAACGGGCATATATTGAGCACTGCTAAAAGTTCTCTAAATCCTGCTCCTGCTAGTTTACATTTGGGATTATCATATTTATTTAATGTGATGAATTTTTAGTTTACTTAGTTACTAATTCTATTAAAAAGCTTTTATTTCAATTATACTAAAGAAATAAAAGCTTTTTTTTTTTAACTTTTTCAATTATTAATCGTATTTATCAAATTAACCGTATTTTTGCGGGTAAAATTTGATAGGATTTTATTTTATATATATTAGGGTAGTGTATGAAAAAGTTATTGCTTTGCTTAATAGCAGTCATGGCTTTGGGCAATTGGGCTAATGCTCAGGAAAATTTAAGCTTCCAAAAACCATCAAAAGAAATCATGGATTTAGTCGATTACGAACGTCCACCATCTGTATTAATGGATACTAAGAAAGAATATATGCTTCTTTCATATAGAAATACTTATAAGACTCTTGACGATTTGAATCAAGAGGAATTAAGACTCGGTGGCCTAAGAATCAATCCTGTTACTAATATTTCAAGTACTGTAACTTACATCAACAATCTTAAAGTAAGAAAAGTAAAAGAAACAAATGAAATACAAGTAAGCGGGCTTCCAAATAATCCGAAATTATCAAATTTTGTTTGGTCAAAAGATGAAAAAAAGGTTGCTTTTTCTCATACTACCGATAGCGGGGTTGAGTTGTGGGTGCTTGATATTGCAAGCGCAAAAGCTACAAAATTGACTGATGCAAAAGTAAATGCTAATCTTGGCGACCCATTTAATTGGTATTCTGATAGCCAAAGTTTATTGGTTTATATGTTGCCTCCTAATAGACCTGCTTTGATAGATCAAAAAAAAGATATTCCGACCGGACCAACAATTAGTGTTAGTACTGGTGCCAAAGCTCAAAATCGTACTTATCAAGATCTTTTAAAAAATAAGACTGATGAAATTAACTTCGAAAATATTACTAGTTCTGAATTATATAAAGTAAGTTTAGACGGGAAATTAGAAAAATTCAAAAACAAAGACATGTATGTAGATGTTAGTTTTTCTCCAGACGGTAATTATATTATGATTACTACTTTGCAAAAACCTTTTTCTTATTTAGTGCCTTTAAGTCGTTTTCCTATGAAAACTGTTGTTTATGATGTTAATGGCAAAGAGATTAAAGTAGTCAATGAAATTCCTTTGAGTGAGGTGTTGCCTAAAGGTTTTATGGCTGTTAGAACAGGCAAGAGAAATATGGATTGGAGAAACGACAAACCTGCAACATTATACTATGTCGAAGCTTTAGACCAAGGCAATCCTGAAAATAAAGTTGATTTTAGGGATGAATTATTTGTTTGGGATGCTCCATTTGATAAACCAGCAGTTACAATTACAAAAACCATTAATAGATTTGGATCAATAATTTGGGGTAATGATAAGGTTGCTATTTTGACTGATAATTGGTATGATACAAGAAATGTGAAAACTTACTTGATTAATCCATCAACTTCCAATCAAACAGCTAAACTGATTTGGGATAGAAATTCACAAGATATCTATTCCAATCCTGGCAATTTTGAAACAATAAAAAATCAGTACGGAAGAAGAATCTTAGCAATTGAGGATAATAATGCTTTATTGATTGGCGATGGATTTACTCCTAAAGGTCAGTTCCCCTTTATTGATGAATTTAACCTTAAGACTCTAAAAACTGAAAGACTTTATCAATCAAACTTTACCGATAAGATTGAAAGAATATTTTCATTTATTGATATAGAAAAAGGTGAAGTATTAGTTCAGATTCAATCAAAAGTAGATTATCCAAACTACTTTATTAGAAATATTAAGAAAAAGAATAAAATTGATCAAATCACAAGTTTCAAAAATCCTTTCGAAAGTTTGAAAAACGTTCATAAAGAAGTAATTAAATATAAGAGAAATGATGGAGTAGAACTTAGCGGCGTATTATATTTGCCAGCCGGATATGACACTACAAAGAAAGAAAAATTGCCTTTATTAATTTGGGCATATCCTGAAGAATTTAAAGATAAAAATAGTGCAGGTCAAAGCAGCGCCAATCCAAATGAATTCGTTTTCCCATACTACGGTTCATTTGTATATTGGGTGGCAAAAGGATATGCTGTATTGGATGATGCATCATTTCCGATAATTGGCGAAGGCAAAGAAGAGCCAAACGATACATTTTTACCACAATTGATTGCAAATGCCGAAGCTGCTATTAATGCAGTTGATGCTTTAGGTTATATTGATCGTTCGAGAGTTGCTATTGGAGGTCATTCCTATGGTGCTTTCATGACTGCAAACTTACTGACTCATACTAAATTGTTTGCATGCGGTGTGGCTCGTAGTGGTGCTTATAATAGAACTTTGACTCCATTTGGTTTCCAAAACGAACAAAGAAGTTATTGGGAAGCCAGCAATGTCTATAATACTATGTCGCCTTTTATGAATGCAGAAAAAATGAAAACTCCTTTGCTATTGGTTCATGGCGATGCTGATAATAATCCTGGTACTTTTACATTGCAAACAGAAAGATATTTCCAAGCTTTGAAAGGTCTTGGCGCCCCGGTGAGAATGGTATTGCTGCCTAAAGAAAGTCATAGCTATGTAGCAAAAGAAAATATTTTACATTTGCTTTGGGAACAAGATCAGATGTTCGAAAAATATTTAAAGAAAAAATAATATCAAATAAATAAAAATTATGAGACTGAATTAAATCCATGATTAATTCGGTCTCTTTTTTTTTAAATGATAAATTTAAAGGATAATGAAATGATAAAAGATATATGGTTTAGTTTGCCGGCAAAAGATCTAGCCAAGTCAAAGGAATTTTTTGAAAAAATGGATTTTAGATTTCATCCAAGAGACAAAGAAAGCGATATAATGTTTGGATTGTTAGTTGGCAAAAAGGATGTGATGATAATGATGGTGGTAGAAGAGAAATTTAAAGAATTTGCAATGGATAATGTTTGGGATAAATCAAGCGGCTCGCAATTTTTAATGTCTTTTGATGTTGAATCTAAAGATGAAATTGACTTGATGTATGAAAAAGCGATAGCTGCAGGAGCCGAAATATTTGCAAAACCTATGGATACGGGATGGCTTTATGGTTTTGGTTTTAAAGATCCTGATGGTCATAGATGGAATCCGATTTATATGGATTACAGCAAATTAGAAGCATTATAATAAGATATTTAAATTAGATATATAATATAAAAAAATACCCCAAAAGCTATTTGAAAACTTTTGGGGTTATGTTTTTAAAGTCTAAATTAAAATTATCAATTAATACGCATAGCTTGTATTAATATCTCTAGGAATAGATTTTAATTTATTGACAGTTTGAGTAATTTCATCATTGACTTTGCCATATTTTTCGATAATCTTACCGGCTTCATCATAATTACCATTAGCTTGGCAAGTAAGAATCAAATTAGCTAATTCAGCCACTTTGTCGAAGAATATTTTATCGTCCCAAGTGAAAGTGCCATCGGCATTGCGAATAATAGCACCGCTATTGCGCAAGAAATTCAATTGAATTAAATTTGCCTGACCATGAGCAGAGTTTGTACCAAAACGCAAAGAACGATAAAGACCAGCAATATAAGTAGCAATTGATTGTTTGATATATTCAGGGCTTACTTTACCCATTTCTAATAGATGTTTGTGGTTATACATGCTAAGAATATCAGCTTTGGTTTCTTCTATAGCAGAATATCTTTCTTTTAAAGCTTTGCGCACAGTAAGTTCTTTGCTTCCAAACACAAAACCTCTGCCTAAAGTATGAGAGACTTCATGAAGAGTAACAAAGCTTGTAAAAGCTTTTTTGTCGGTATATTTACGAATATCAGGAGTAAGAATGATATCGGCAATAGGTTTGACAATCTTATCAAATTTAGCTTCCATCATATTTTTATACATAGATTTTTTGCCGCCTTTAGTTTCGTGCACTTTTGGATCGTTAGGCAGAGCAGCAGCGATAGTTTTAGTTCCGCTTTGGCAATCGCCGGCGAAATAAACAACATTGACAATTTGAAGAATTTCATTTTCTGTTTTCACCGGATCGATAAATTTCTTATCGATAGGAAGGCGCAATTGGAAATCAGGGATATGAGCTTTAAACATATCCAATTCTTTAGATGCTTCAATATCTTTTACCATAACGACGGCTTCGTGAGCAGTTTTATAGTTGTAGAGAGCATCTTCATAATTTTCGATAGGACCAATAACAACATCAATATTATTGTCTTTAATATCCATCCAAGCCATATCGCTTTCGAAGTAATCATCAGTGCGAATAGCTTTAGCTCTAAGTTTCAAATAGTTTTTCAAAGTTGCGTTATCAGCCAATTCTGCAGCTTCGTCCAACTTATCAGCTAATTGTTTTACTTCAGGATAGTATTGATTGAAAGGAATAGCTTTAAGTTTGCCATTTTCTCTAACGACCACAGTATATTGGCTTTCGAGAGCAGCTTTTTCGGAAGGATTAGCTTTAATATAATCTTCGAATTCTTGTTTAGTCATATCGAGGGGATAATAGGCAGCACCATCATATTTTTTTTCAGAACCGTTTCCGACAAATCTTTTGTTTTCGTTAAGAATATCATAAGGACCATAGTTGATATTGACGTAATCCAAAAAAGCTTTAGCATCGGGAGTATTCAATTTAGCTAAAGAATCTCTAACAGTGATACCGTCGTGCGAAGATTGCTTCCAGAAGATAGCATCGCAGAGTTTAGCAGCTTCAACTAATTTGAGAACTAGAGCTTTTTCTCTATCACTTAAGTGAGACATATCTGCTGTGATTTTAGTAGGCGCATAAGCTTCGGATAATTGTTTAACTTTTTCTGCTTCCGGTGATAATTTAGCATCAGTAGCAGTTCCAGGCTTATTGCAAGCAATAACGGAAAGACACATAATACCTGCCGATAAAATACTTAAAAATTTCATATTCGCTCCGTTTTAAAAAATATGTTTTAAATCAATTTTTGTTTATTTAATTTGGTAAATTAGTAAAAAGCATGCATTCAATAAAGTAAAATTATGAATTGTTTTGAAGCACTCGAAAGGAGCATTGATGGACATATTATTAGTTGACGATCAGGAAATAAGCAGAGGCACTCTTGCAGAGTTTCTCGATGGTTTACTCGGTTATAATGTCGTGCAATGCGATGATGGTGTCAAAGCTTTGAAAGAAGTTGAGAAAAAAAACTTTGATCTGGTGCTTACTGATATTAGAATGCCAAATATGAATGGATTGGAGCTTCTCGAAAGAATAAAAAGCAGCGACAAAACAAAACATATTCCAGTAGTTCTATTCACTGGTTTTGCAGAAATTGATACAGCGGTAAAAGCTTTAAGGTTAGGTGCTTATGATTATTTATTGAAGCCTATAAATATAAATAGACTGAATGAGCTTATTGATGAGCTATCTAATAAAAAGCCGATAAGCGATAAATCAAGTCAGCCGCCAAGCTCGCGATTATTTAGAAAAGGTGGAATTCATGAAGTTCCCGGAATTGGCAGAATCGGTGTGTTTTCTAAAGCTCAAAGCGAAATCATGCAGATGGCTTATACTTATAGCTCAGATAGATCAGTTCCGGTATTGATTGAAGGCGAAACAGGTACCGGCAAGGAAATTATAGCAACAATAATACATCATGGCGAGGGTTTCAATCCAAATCCTTTTATTAGTATCAACTGCTCTGCAATAAGCCCTTCTCTATTCGAATCAGAACTGTTTGGTTACGAAGGTGGCAGTTTTACCGGAGCAAAGTCAAAAGGAATGCAAGGTAAGTTTGAGCTTGCAAATGGTGGTACTTTGTTCCTTGATGAAGTGGGTGAAATGCCTTTAGATCTTCAACCAAAATTATTAAGAGCAATTCAGGAAAAAGCAATATTTAGAGTAGGTGCAAGCAAGAAAGTTGAATTAGATGTCAGAATTGTAGCTGCTACAAATAGAAATTTGGTTGAGTTGGTTGAAAAAGGATTATTCAGAGAAGATTTATATCATAGAATAAATACAGGCAAAATCAATACAATTCCATTAAGAATACAAAAAGAAGCAATCGCACCATTAGCACAAATGATAATGCTCGAAATGGCTAATAAGAGGAAAAAAGAATTTAGAGCAATTTCGCCTGAAGCTGTGGCAATTCTCGAATCTTATGCCTGGACTGGTAATATTAGAGAACTGATCAATGTGATTGATAGAGTAGTGCTTCTATATGACTCACCCGAAATTATGCCTTCTCATTTAGATTTTATTTCTAAAGTATTTACAGACAAGAGCACTAATGGATTTATACTTAGTCCTGAATCAAACTTTGTATTGCCAGAAAATGAGCTCGATTTGGAAAAACTGGAAAGGGTGATTGTGCAAAAGGCTTTATCGAAATTTGAAGGAAACAAAACAAAAACTGCGGATTATTTGAAAACAACCCGCAGCGCATTAAGAAGTAAACTTTAATTTTTATTTTACTTGAGTCTCAATCGTAATTGTGACAGTTCTGCAATAGAACCTTGCTTCCGGAGTAGTGTTTTCGTAAAGCAAAGTAGACTCGCCAACACCTTTGACTATTGCATTATCTATTTTCAATCTTTTAGCAACTGCATTTGCTCTAGCATTTGAAATCTTTTGATTCACTTCAGTTTCGCCCATACTATCAGTATATCCGGTGATGTAGACAGTAGATTGAGGAGTAATTCTCGATTTGACAAAATCCACAACTTTTTTATGTTCTTTTCCCAAATCTGAAGAAGCATAATCAAATAAGATAAGACTATAGTGTTCGTAAGCTTTGTCTTCTCTTAGTTCGAGTCGTTTACGGTCGATAGTAAGTTGTTCTACAGGAATTCTCTTATTATCGATATTAACAGATTGGCCGAGTTTATCAGTAGCTTTAAAACCAAAAATTAAATTACCGGGACGGCTTGGGCTGCTATCGTCTTTATCTTTAATTTCCCAGACTAATTCGCTAGGCAAGTCATCACTACCTTCGAATCGTTTGATAATATCACCATTTTGTCTGACGTTAATTTCCCATTTTTTCAGTCCAGCAGCAGAATTGACTTTTGGAATAAATTTGAGATTAGTATTTGAAATCACTCTCAAAGTATCACCAGTCATGACAGGTTCGATAATTTCTTTATCGGAAGGAATAATTTCGACTCTACGATTTTCGTCGTCAGTACCTTTATCTTCAGACATAGTGGCTTCTTTAGGAAGGTTGCGAGCAGTAAGTTTTATACGTTTTGAATCGATATTCCAAACATCAACGAAATAATTTTTAATTGTCTCGGCGCGTTTCATTGATAATTCTTTATTATTCTTTTCTGCGCCTGTATTCGAATTGTTTCCGATTAGTTCAATTTTTGTATTTGGATTGTCAATTAGCCTTTGTGCAATAATATTAAGAACCTGATAATATGTTTCAATAGCATTCAAACTTCTTAATTCGGAGTTGT
>CAZBNQ010000081.1:0-9955 GCA_964493035.1 uncultured Hyphomicrobiales bacterium
AATAAAAGTAATAATTATTATGATAAGTATAATAATTGCAAACTATTGTGCATACGCACAGATGGACGATTCCAATCCTATAACACCCGGTGAAAGAAAAGAACCTTCTCGTATTGGCATTTTGTTTGGATTAGGGCAAAATTATCAATCAGGAAAGGGATTTGTAGCATGTGATTCTTGTGAATTTACTGATGGAGTAAAGTTTGGATATACACTTGGGTTAACTTATGAAGACGATATAATAAAAGAGCAATTATTCTATGGGATTAACTTATTATATGATTATATGGGAGTAAGATCTACATTTCAGGAAATATCAGCAATTAATTATAAAGATGAAAATTCAAACCGCACATATAGTATTCCAGGCAAGATAGAACATACAGCAGAATATGATTATTCATATATATCAGCAATGCCATATATATCTTGGTCTCCATTTTATCCAATGATATTGAAGTTAGGTGCTCCAATTGGATTAAATCTAACAGCTAATGTGAAACATACCGGTACATTGATAGATAAAAAAGCAACTTTACCCACAGGCGAAGTAGTGAATTTATATTTTAGCGAAACAAACAGTGATTTGATAGAATATGAAAATGCAGAAATCAAGGATAAAACAGCATTAGTCTTTGGTTTGGCACCTTCAGTAGGATTTGATTTCAAGACAAGTAAAACAACATTTTTGTCTATTTATTACATGCATAGATTCAGTTTAAATCCAGCAAGCGACTTTGGAGAGGACTTTACATTGAATTATTGGCGAATAATGTTTGAATTTAAGATGAAATTTTAAGATATTTGTCAACATTTCAAAAATATTGTTAGAAATTACTTGAATTTTTTGCAATTTTCAAGTAATTTATAATAATAAATGACTAATAATAAAAAAATGTATAAAAAAATAAGTTTATAACTTAATAGGTAGGAGCTTATGCAACGATTATCGACTATCTTATCGGCTTTTCTTGTATTGATTTGTTTGTCAGTAGCATCATTGAATGCTCAGACAATAACAAACACAAATGCAACACAAGATTTGGCAGACGCAGGCGCACATTTATATGGATTAGTGCTCAATTCAGCACCAATTCCTCAAGATGATTCCCAAGGTATACTTTCCAATACTCGTATTAGAATTGTAAACCTCGGTCCTATTGTCAACCATTCCAATTTGGATTATGCACCAACAGTAAGTGCAGATGGTAAAACATTGTATTTTGTATCAGACAGACCGGGCTCAAAATTGAAAGAAAATGGCGATCTTTCTCATGATTTTTGGGCTGCTAAAAAATTAGATAGAATTGATACAGTATTTTTCGCTCCATTTAATATTGACACTTCTTCTGTTTATGGCAAGTTAGGTGTGAATACTGAATTAAATGAAGGTGCTGCATCTATTGCTGCTGATAGACAAACTTTGTATTTTACAGGTTGCAATAGACCTGATGGTTTGGGTTCATGTGATATCTACAAAACTACTATCGAAGGTGACAAATGGGGACGTCCGGTCAACTTAGGTAGAAATGTCAATAGTCAATATTGGGATTCTCAACCATCGATTTCTCCTGACCAAAGTCGGATTTACTTTGTATCTTCAAGACCAGGCCCAAATAGCAATGGCGATAATAAAAGTTCGAATAATGATATTTGGTACTCTGATTGGGATGAAGAAACAGAAGAATGGAAACCAGCTAAAAATTTAAGTGAAATCAATACTAAAGGCATTGAGGTATCTCCTTTTATAGCTGCTGATAACCAAACTTTGTTCTTTGCATCAAATAGCCATACACCTAACTTTGGTAAGCAAGATTTCTACGTTACAAAATTAGAAAATGGCAAATGGTCTAAACCACAAAACTTGGGTACACCGATCAATACTGAAGATGATGAACAATTTATTACATTGCCAGCATCTGGCGATATTATCTATTTCTCTTCAAAAAGAACTGACTTGAAAGGATACCAAGGCAATTTTGATATTTTCATGGCTTTTGTTCCTACTTTCTTTAGAACTGTTAATATGATCGCTACTGTAGTAGACGAATGTTCTGGCGAATTTATTCCTGCTACTGTTGCTATCAAAAATCCTATTACAGGCAAAGTTGTTCATGATTCTGTTACTTTGAATAAGCCTGAATTCGAACTTATTGTTTCTAACCAAGACTATGGCAACCCAAAAGATTCAATTGAATATATTGATTTCGAAATTACTGCTGAAAACTTTAAGTATGGCAAAAAAGTTCATACTCAAAGAATTTTTAAACCAAAGAAAACTGAAGATCCAGATGAAGCTAAGAAATTTGCTGATGAAGTAAAATTCAAAATTACTCTTGGTCAACGTCCTTCAGTTACTACAGAAATCGCAGAAGCTGATTATATTAAACGTACTAAAAAATCAAAGCCAGAATTGGCAAGCTATCGTGGCTTGGTTATGGAAGAAGTACTAACTTGGGACTTATTCCCATTGCTCAATTATGTATTCTTTGATTTAGGATCATCAAAAATTCCTTCAAGATATAATTTATTCAAGAGCCCTGCAGATATCGGTATATTCACTGATACTACAATTGCTGGTGGTACTCTCGACAAATATTATCATATCTTGAATATTTATGGCTATAGACTTAAAAAATTCCCAACTACTAAAGTTGAAATTATTGGCTGCAATGATGGTACTACTGCCGAAGAAAAACGCGCAGGATTATCAAAAGAACGTGCAGAAAAAGTTTATAACTATTTCAAAGATGTTTGGCAAATTAGCCCTGACAGAATGAAACTTACTTTCAGAGATAAACCTGCTGTTGTTTCTAATCTTAAAGATTCTTTAGGTATTGTTGAAAATAGACGCGTCGAAATCGTTTGTGATGATTGGAATATTACTAAACCTGTATTCCAAAAAGATCCAACTACTTTCCCTCAACCAGAAGAAATGACTTTCGTTATGAAAAACGGTATCGAAGATGCTATCGTTGCAAAACGCAGATTAGAAATCAAACGCGGTAATTCAGATTGGAAAGTTCTTACTGATTTGGGTCAAACAGATCCAAAGAAAGTATGGGATTGGACTAATGATGATGGCAAATACCCTAAAGATGAAGTTGCTTATTCAGTTCAGTTTATTGTTACTACTCAGTCCGGTGCTGAATGTAAATCGGATGTTATTACTGTTCCTGTAAAACAAATTTCTACTCAAACTAAGAAAACTGACGTCGAAGGCGATAGTACTTTAGAACGTTATAGCTTGGTATTGTTCCCATTTGATAGAGCTGATGCTGGTCCTATCAACGAACGTATCATGAGAGAATATGTTTACGAAAGAGTAAAACCAAGTTCAAAAGTTGAAGTTGTTGGTCATACTGACGTTGTCGGTCTTTACGAACGTAATCAAAAGCTTTCTGAAAACCGTGCTACTACTGTTACAAATGGTATCAACAAACAGACTGGTGGTAAATTTAGCGTTTTGAACAAACGTGGAGTTGGCGAAGACGAACCATTATATCGCAACGACTTGCCTGAAGGACGTTTCTATAATAGAACTGTACAAGTTACTATTAAGACTCCTGTTTCTGAATACGAACAAAAATAATTAGATTATTATTTTTATTAAAAAACCGCTTCAATGAATTTTGAGGCGGTTTTTTTGTTACCTTTTCTTATTTGATTGCACTTTTATACGAATGGATTTGTTAATATTAAATGAGCGATTTGAAGACTAAATATTTTGACATGATTGAAATGATTATCACCGATTTAGAAAAATATGTGATTTTCATAACTCGTAATCGGGAGATTGCTAAAGATGTTTTGTCTGATGCTATCCTCAAAGGATTTAATTCATTTCAGTCAATTAAAAATTTAAACTCGTTTAAATATTATATGTTGACTATTATCAGACGTACTTTTTATGAGTATAAACGCAAAAGAAATTATTATGATGAATCTTATGATACGATTATTGATAGTATATATTCAGATGAAATGAGCCCGGAAGATAAGACTGATGTTGCTTTCCTTTATGATGCTTTAGACAAATTGAATGAATCGGATAGGGAACTAATCATTTTGGCTGAACTTAGCGAATTGCCTCATAAAGAAATTGCTGATATGCTTGGTACTAACTCTGATAATATTAAAACTAAAGTTTACAGAGCAAAAAAGAAATTAAAAGAAGTTCTTAATGATTTAGAATTGCAATGGTGCAAAAATGAAAGACATTGACATTTTATTGAATAAAGCAAAAAAAATTAATCATAATCAGCCTTTGATTGATCTCGAAGAGCTAAGGAGCTCCGCTCTTTTAGAAAATGAAAATGCTGAAAATGCTCAGAAATTTAGGAGAAAATATATGTTGTATATAAGTGCATTAGTTGTGGCTATTTCTTCTTTATTGGTTATTACAAATTCAGATAATAATGAAATTAATAGCAAGAAAAAAGAAGTTATATCTCAAAAATCTATAAGTAAAGATGTAAAAGTAAAAGAAAAGAAAAAAGCTACTGTAAATTCTGCAAAAATACAGAAAGAGGATGATTTCTATTCTGATAAAAAGGCTGAGATCGGATTATATAAGCTTAGCTTAAAGGGTTCTGATACATTGATTAATGAAAATATAATAACAATCAATGGCGAGCTTATAAAGAAATCTAAAGAAACTAAAGTATTGGATAAAAATACAAATAAATACTTGCCTATAGAAAATAATAATGATAAAAGAATTGAAGCTATTAAAACTCTTGTTCCGAACTTCAAAGAACTTCAAGATCTTGGATTTAGGAACTTAGATTTTGGCTATCAGTATATTATTGATTACTATATAGAGAAGGAATTACTTGATTCAAATCTATCGGCAAAACTCACTAATCATGGCTATGATACAAGCAAAAGCGAAATTTATGTTAGAGCTCGAAATGGTGCAGTCGGCGATACCGAATCAATGTTTCTTGATAATAAATTTGATGATGAATATTTGAAAGTCACTCCGATTATCCGAACTGATTTTACCAAAAGTATGACTTCACAGGTATTTTCTCATTCTCCTCTTTTGAAGTACATTGATATTCCAATAATAAAAGAGTTTAGAGAACTAACACAGAATTTTAGAGTCAATGACGACGAGCAAACCCGTAAGTACAAAGAAAACAGACTTGATCAAGTTCTTAATGAATTGATGACGAAATATCTTATACCAGTAAGATTGGACACGACTAATAATAATGAAATTACTATATTCTGGTTCTATCCGAATGAAGAATTTTTGTCTAAACTTAGTAAAGAGAAAAGTGATGCAATTCGTAAAGAATATAATTTGATACATTCCGGAGTAATTGAAGACATGGGGTATCAGAGTGCATGTGCAGGTTTGAGCAATTCAGAGAGTTATTATGATTTGTGCAGAAAATTTTCGGGAGCTATTCAATCAAGCGAAAATTATCCTAATCCTGCTCAAAATAATATAAAGTTGAAATTGAAATTGACTGAAGATAGAAAACTCACAATAAGCATAGGCAACCTGAATGGTACGATTGTGAAAGAAGTAGAGCAATCTAAGATGTATAGCAAAGGAGATGTGGAGTTGAACTTAAATATAAGCGACCTTAGTCCAGGAGTTTATATGATAGTAATCAATACTGAAAAATCGGAACAAGCAATAAGTAGATTTGTGGTATATTAAAAAAAATTGGGCAGCCGAAAAAGCTGCCCTAAGTTTATTTATTATCGAACATTATTATGTATGCAATTGCATTTTCTTCGGTATGGGATAGTGAAACTTCTGTTTTGTAGTTATCCCATTTTTCTTTGAGCCCGCCAAAAAGCTCGATTACGGGTTTACCACCTTTTTCGTTGCGTATTCCTACCTCATTGAGTTTGAATCCTTGAGTGATGCCAGTGCCTATCGCTTTGCTAAAAGACTCTTTTGCGGCAAATCTGGCGGCATAATGAAGATATTTTTTTTCGTTATATGTTTCGCAATATTCGATTTCGGTTTGAGTAAATACACGTTTTTGAAATCTCTCGCCATATTTCTCGAGTGCTTCTTTAATTCTCTGCACTTCAATTATATCTGTTCCAATACCATAAATCATTTCGACTCCTTATATAATCTTTTTAATTCTTCAATAATTGCCGGCAAAGCTTTTGCCGAAGTTTCTCTTATCACACAATCCATATATCTGCTGATAGAAGTTTCATTTGGATTGATTTCGATAACATAAGCACCAGCTTGTTTTGCTGCTACAGGCAGGTGTGCAGCTGGATATACTTCTGCAGAAGTACCAATAGAGAAAAACACATCGCAGGTTCGGGATATGTAATCAGCCTGACTAAGGGCTTCTTCGGGCAGCATTTCACCAAACCAGACAACACAAGGACGTATTTTGCCACCACAAGATTTGCATTTTGGTATATCTAATGCTTTAGTGGATATTTCCTCGTTGTAGGGTTTACCGCAATCAAAGCATCTATTGTCGATTATATTGCCATGCAATTCTATAACATTTTCTGAGCCTGCAGATTGATGAAGCCTATCCACATTTTGAGTTATCAGATCAAATTTAGGAAATATATTTGAAAATTCGGCTAATGCATAATGCCCGAGATTGGGTTTGCAATTGGCAATAATATCTCTACGCTCTTGATACCAAGCCCAGACAGTTTTTGGATCTTTCATAAATCCATCGATACTTGCAAGCTGCTGAGGATTGAGCTTTGCCCAAAGTCCGTCAGGATCGCGAAATGTTTTGATTCCGCTTTCGGCTGAAACACCAGCGCCAGTAAGAACAGCTACATGATTGGCTCCAGCCAGACGTTCAATCATATTCTTTGATAAGTTCATAACATATTCAAAAATTAATCATTAAATCATTACAATTATAAAAAAGAAAAATGAGGATAAAAATTTATTTTTCGAAAATATTAGTTATTTTTGAAGAAAAATTATGGAATGGAATTTATGAAGAAGTTGATTATTATTTTAGGAATTTTTGCAGCCATTTCTTGCTCAGATAATTCTGAAATGCAAAGATTTGGCAAGACATATAAAGAAATTTTGATAGTAAGGGAATCTATTAGTGATACTTCGGTCGCCAATAAGAGGGTTCAAAAGATAATTTCTGATAATGGATATTCGGAAATAGAATTTCGAGAAGCTTTTTTCGATTTGGCAAAAGACAAGCAAAAGTTTGCTAAGTTTATTGATTCTTTGAGGAGCGATGCACGCAAAGAAGTGGAAAAAATATTAAAAGATAAAATCAAACGTAATCCTGAAGCTTATAAAGAATAGGTAGGAAAATGGAATCTGATATTTTAAGTATAGAAGAGCTAAAAAGTAATTACTATAGAATTAGGACTATGGCAGACGAAGCTGCTTCTAAAGCCGGACGCAAAGCATCGGATGTGACTGTAATTGCTGTATCTAAAACACATCCAGTTGAAATGCTTAAAAATGCTTTTGATGCAGGTATTGTTTGTTTTGGTGAAAACTACGCACAGGAATTTAGGGATAAATTGGAAGTCTTGAATGTATATAATAATATCGAATGGCATTTTATTGGGCATTTGCAGACAAACAAAGTAAAATATCTTGCACCTTATGTGCACACAATTCATACTGTCGATTCTCAAAAATTAGCTGAAGAAATTGGCAGACAGGCAATTAAAAATAATAGAACAATCAATGTATTGATTCAAATTAATACTTCTGGCGAAGAATCAAAATCGGGTTGCGAACCTGATGAAGCTATCGATTTAGCCAAAAGTATTCTTAATATAGAAGGAGTAGTGCTAAGAGGTTTTATGACTATTGGCACATTTGCAGACGATGAAAAAATTTATCGTGCAGAATTCAGACTACTTAGAGAAATAAAAGATAAAATAAATAGCGAACTTGGGATAAATCTTACAGAATTATCTATGGGTATGACTCATGATTTCAGCGCAGCTATCGAGGAAGGTGCTACTTATGTTAGGGTCGGTACTGCGATTTTTGGTTCTAGATATTATCAAATTTAATATAAAGAGAAAACTATGGAAATAAACGAATTAAAGAGCAGAATTCAAGAAACGGTTGCTTTTTTGAATAATAAAATTTCTGCAAGCCCCGAAATCGGTATTATTTTAGGTACCGGGCTGGGTGGTATTGTCAAAGATATTGAACCAGAACAAGTAATTGATTACTCAGAAATACCAAATTTTCCGGTATCTACAGTGGAATCGCACAAAGGTAAGCTGATTTTTGGTAAGCTTTCCGGCAAAAACGTTGTTGTAATGCAAGGAAGATTTCATTACTACGAAGGCTATACAATGCAGGAAATTACTTTTCCTGTAAGAGTAATGAAATACTTGGGTGTTAATAATTTGATTATCTCCAATGCAGGTGGTTCGCTTAATCCATATTTCCCCAAGGGAAATATTATGATAATCGACGATCATATAAATTTGATTGGTGATAATCCATTGATTGGTAAGCATGACGATTCGTTCGGTCCGAGATTTGTTGATATGAGCGAACCTTATGATAAAAAGTTTATTGAAATTGCTGAAAAAATCGGCTTAGAAAAAGGTATTAAATTATACAAAGGTGTATATGCTGCGATGAGTGGTCCAAGCTTGGAAACCAGAGCGGAATATAGATTTTTGCGAACAATAGGCGCAGACGTGATTGGTATGAGCACAATACCTGAAAATATTGTTGCACGCCAAATGGGCTTGAGAGTGTTCGGTATTTCTGTACTTACTGACGAGTGCTATCCTGATTCTTTGCAAGCTGTCGATATTCATGAAATAATAGAAACTGCTTCAATTGCAGAGCCTAACCTGATAACGCTAATCAAAGAATTTGTAGCAAAAATATAACAAAGCCGCGTAAGCGGCTTTTTTTGTAAGTTTATTGAATTAAACTATTTATTGAAAATTAATATTTTGTTAAAAGAATGAGAAAAAGAAAAAAAATACTTGCATAGTATTTTTTTTCTTTTTAATATTGCATGCGAAGGTACTAATATAGTATTTTGTAATCTTATAGAACATAAGAAATTCTGGGGAGTGAGTTATTGATTAAAATTTTTCCAAAGTGATATATAATTAAAGTTTCAGATGGAGGACTTATGCCTGCAATTGTGTAATTATCGGCATAAATAAATAAAGCACAATCGACCTGCCGATCGATTGCACTTGACGATAAATTTCCTATCCTTAGCAAAGAAGAAATTTATCATAAAACAATTAACTTGTTTAACCAATAGAGACAGAAAAATGAAAAAAATATTGTTTTCTCTTGTAGTAATTATTTTTACTCTTTTTGCTTTTAATCAAGCTGAAGCGCAGTGTAATAATTGTACCTATCCGAAATTGTGCAGAGTAGTAACAGTGAATATTCCTAACTGTGGAAAAGTAGATTTTACTGTATGCTACCAATGTATGGTAACCCAGAAATCATTGATGATTGAATTAGTGGAATGGGAAACAGATTGTATAAATAATCCTGATCCATTGAAATACTTTTTTGAATGGCTTTCAGATCATTTAGATGAGTTTTGTGGACAAGTACCTTGCGATCAAGAACGATATAAAGTAACAATAACGACTCCTATTTGTGCCGATGTATTTTGGGATGGTAGTAAATTGATTTTTACACCAAATCTTACTGATTGCTATAGTCTTTGTGTTAAAGAATATGAATGGTGTAGATGCTACTGTACACCCGATTGTACATATCCAGAATGTAAACAAGGACAAAAATCTTGGAAGTTGAGCGAATACTATATAGGTAATGGCACTTGTACTAAAACGCTTGATGATATACAGCAGCTTGAAATTGATGGAATAGCTTGGACAGAACCTGAAAAATGTTTTGTAAATCAATGTCAAGGTTTAATTAGATAGCATAGTAAGGGGATTGTAATTAAATGAAAAGAAATATTTTAACAAATTATATTATAGATAATTAATTTAT
>CAZBNQ010000082.1:0-9939 GCA_964493035.1 uncultured Hyphomicrobiales bacterium
TATCAGATGCTTATAGTGGATATGCTTTATCTATGGGAAATAAAGATTTAATAATAAATAGAATAGAATTTGATAGAGATACAAAATTTTCACTCAATTTTTCTGACTGTATGATAAGACAGGGAGCAGATACGAATCTTATTATTAGCTTCAATTCATCATTTCCTGCAGAAAATCACTTAGCATATCTTCTCATCATCTCAGATGCAAGATATCCATCAGATACATTAAAAGTGGCTTTGACTGCCACAAGTGTGCCGCCTGTGCAAGCCGATCTGATTATTAATAACGATTTGAGAGCCAAACCCGGGTCGACAATTTGTATCCCGATATTAATAAAAAATGAAGACTACAAACCTGCTGCAATTGCAAAAACATTCGAAACCGCACTATCCTATAATCCTTCAATATTAAGATATCAAAATAAGTCGTTGATAAATACTGCTGGCGAGGGTGCTGATACTGATATAAATGAAATTGAACCTGGCAAACTTAAAATTAGTATTGCCAATGAGCAGTATTTTAAGGCAAAAGACACAATGTTGTTGCTCTATTTTGATATTTACTTGGGAGATAATGTTTCATCAGAAATTGCTTTTATTGATCCGAAATTTGGTGATGGAAAATGTAAAAGAGTTTTGCAACTGGACCAAACTAATGGTGTGCTTACACTTGATTCAGTGTGCGGATTGGAATATAAAGCCAGACCTGTTGTAAGAAATAAATTCAAAATAGAAGACATTTTGCCCAATCCTGTCAATGAAAGTTTTTCGATCAAGATGGAAATTCCATTTTTTGAAATGCTCAATATCAAATTGTATGATTCTTATGGTAATTTAAGAAAGGAATGGATTAATAGATCAATTCCTGCTGGTGATTATACATTTTACTTTAATGTGAATGAGTTCGAACAAGGGATTTATTATATAGAAACAATTGCCGGGCTTAATAAAATTGTCAAACCTTTGATTATTGCGAGATAATATGAAAAGAGTAATTGTAGTTATTTTATTAAGCTTTTTATTTAGTTTCAAATCTTTTGCTCAAGGATTTGATTGGCAATATTCTGCAAGGCTTCCTTTTGATGTACCATTATTATTTATTGGACTAAATACAAGTTCAGAAATAAATACAATCAGTGGCAAATTTCCTTTTATTGAGAAAGAAGTTAAGTGTACTGATTTTAATGATGGAGATGGATTTAGTTGGAGTTTTGGACTAAGCTCTCAATATTGGATCGATGCTCTATCTGCTATTTCTTTAGATTTGAAATATAAATTTAGCTCAGTTTCATTCAAATCTAATTGGGAACTGCCCAGAGTTGATTACACTGTTAGATATCAGAATGAGTATTTAAGTAATATTGATATAATTAATATGTCAATTTCGTATAAAAAGAGAATCTATAATAGCCATTTTGCTTATGGTGCAGGTATAGATCTTGATTTTATTTTGAGTAATGAAGCCGAACATTGGGAAAAGATACTTGGGCCATCTGATGAGCCTCCTTATCCGGGGAATCCTCCTTCATATAAACGAAAGATATCAGATGCCTCTATCGAGGATTTAAATAGCTTAATTGTGACTCCAAATTTGAAATTTTCTTATGATTTAGATCTTGGGCTTAGCACATACTCTGAAATCGGATTTAAATATACACCACCAATATTTAATTATTTAATTGATGGTAGATGGAGACAATCTAATTATTCTTTTTATATTAATATATTAAGAGGTATTAATTAGAAGATTTATATTTTATACCATCTAAAAATGATTTGATGACAGTCTTGAAATTTTCTTTAGTTTTTGCTCTGCTAAGCCATATAAATAAGTAAAAAACCGGTCTTAATAATTTTACATGCAGAGGTGCATGAAGAATATCTATGGCAATTAAATTGCGGATTAGATAATAATGCTTCCAAGTGAAATTATATTCATTAGCAGGAGGTTGGATCAACCTATTGAGTCTTGCGTCACGCGCAACAAATGATTTGAAACCATTCTTCAAAGCTCTAACCCAAAACTCAGTATCATCAGCATAAATAAAGAAATCTTTTTCGGGAAATCCTATCTGTTTGAATATTTCTTTTGGAATGATTGGACCTTCGAAAGTAATGCCTTCTGCATAGATCAATTCATTTTCAAAATCTTTATGGTTAATAATTTGCTTCCAAATACTTTTGAAAGGATTAGACATATTGAAATAAATAACATCGTTCATGTATGGTTGATTATTCATATATCTAAGAGGAGCAATTATTCTATCATTTTTAATAAATTTGCACATAATTTCAAGGCAATCAGGCTCCGAAACAACATCATCATCCATAAGCCATATATAATCAGAACCGAGGTTATAAGCCTCTAAAGATCCCCGCCATTGACCGCCAGAACTACCAATATTATCTTGTTTGAATACAATTAGATCAGATTGTTGTGATAGCCATTCTTCAGTGCCGTCGCTAGAATTATTATTAATAATGATAATATTATCAAGCTTGCGTGATTGATTGCGCAAGCCATCCACGACTTGTTTGAGAAGTTCTAATCTATTATAAGTAACGACTACTGCTGAAATAATTAAACTCATTTAAATTCCTGAAATTTCGAAAAGACTTAAATCGGCTGATTTTAAAATTGTATCTTCAAAAACCTTAGCAAATTGTTGTTGGGATGGCATAATTATTAATTCATTAGCTTGAGCTAAAGGCAGCCATTCATACTTGTCGTGTTCTTCTGAAAGAATTATTTCAGAATTATTATCTACCAAAGCACCAAAAACAGGCGACAAACCCACACTGTCTTGCTTTGTGTTAAAATAGCTTGCAATACCGGGAATTGTCCACATTCTAATTGGTTGGATTCCTATTTCTTCTTTTATTTCTCTAATAGCAGTTTGCAATGCAGTTTCATTTTCTTCGATCGTGCCTGTAATTACTTGCCAAGTACCGGGATAAGGCTTTTTTTGCATGCTTCGCCTTAAAGCCAGGTGGAGTATTTTATCTTCTATTATTTTAACAACATGTAGCTGGATTGTATTTGAAATAATATTTGGCATTATAATATCCTGAATACGAAAAATTTTAAATAAGAAGTTTCAGGCATTGATAAAAGTATCGGATGATCTGGAGACTGAGAAGCTCTATGCACCATAATAAGATTTTTAGATTGTTTTGAAGCTTCTTTGAATATTAAACTTAAAAAAGTCTCTTCATCAATATGATGAGAACAAGATGAACTAACAAGATATTGTCCGGATTTGAGGATCTTAAGAGCTAATTTATTGATTTTTGAATAGCCAGCAATAGCAGTTGGAATTGATTTTTTGTTTTTAGCAAATGCAGGAGGATCTAAAACAATAACATCCCAATTAGCATTATTCTTTATTTCATTTTCGAGAAAATCAAAAACATCTGCCGAAACGAAATCACAATTAGTCAATTGATTTAGCTTTGCATTTTCTTTAGAAGCATTTATAGCAGTTTCAGAAATATCAACACCAAGAGCATAATTAGCACCAGCAGCAGAAGCATTTAAGGCAAAAGAGCCTTGGTTGCAAAAACAATCTAATACTCTTTTATTATTTGAAATATTTCTTATCCATTTACGGTTTAATTTTTGGTCTAAAAAATATCCCGTTTTTTGTCCTTCGATTAGAGATAAATTTAAATTTAAACCATTTTCAGAGATAGTAATATCATTAGGAATTTCTCCAAAGATAATTTCTTCAATCTCAGGCAAACCTTCGATTTTACGTAGGTGAGAAATACCTTTTTCGATTATTCCCTTAGTATTTGGCAAAACATTCAATAAAGCATCAATAATAAATTGCTTATAATTATTCATTGCAGCCGATAATATTTGCATAGCCATATAGTCTTCATATTTATCAATAATAAGACCTGGAAGCAAATCAGACTCGCCGAAAATTAATCTAAAGGAATTTTCATTCGGAAAATATTGTTTTCTCCATTCTAAAGCATTAGAAATTCTATTGATAAAGAAATTCAAATCGGGTTCAGTTTCTGTTTTTAATAATCTAACAGCAATCAAGCTATGAGGATTATAAAGACCAAATCCAAAGAACTTATTATTGCTGCCATACACTTTAACTAAATGGGTATAGTTGACTTTAGGAACTTCAAGCAATTCGTTGCTAAAAATCCAAAGGTGACCGGATTGGATTCTTTTTTCGCCGCTTCGTTTAATAATTAATTCGGTCATTTAAATTTTATCTCCTAATACTACTTTTTGCGGGCTATCAATAGCAAAACCAAGGAATCGCTGAGCCTGCTCAAAGAAAACAGAAGGAACATCAGTAACATAAAAATCAATATTATGTTTTATCAAAAATTCTTCTCTTTCATCTGCAAGCATATTACGTTCTGCAAGAAGTCTCAAGGCAGTAACAGAAGCATGCTCGCCGCTATCAATCAAGTTGAGACCAGGCATTAGTTCAGTAATTAAAGAAGAAAGCAATGGATAATGAGTGCATCCCAATACAAGAGTGTCAATATTTTCTTTTTTTAGTTTGTCGAGATATTCTTCGGTAATCACTCTAGCCACTTGATGGCGCATGAGCCCTTCTTCTACAATTGGAACAAAAAGTGGACAAGCTTGAGAAAATACTGTAATTTTATCACCACCCTGAAGCGAAGTAATACCATCAGGATAAGCATTACTATTGACAGTAGCACGAGTGCCAATAATGCCAATTCTGCCATTGACAGTTGTTCGCAGAGCAGCAGCAGCAGCAGGTTGAATCATACCAATAACAGGTATATCGCCGGCTTTTTTTTGGACTGCTTCAAGAGCAACAGCCGAAACAGTATTGCAGGCAACAACAATAAGTTTGACATTTTTTTCGAGCATAAACTCAGTTGATTCGTCGGCATAACGTCTAACTATATCATCAGATTTATTACCATAAGGAACACGTGCAGTATCGCCAAGATATAAATAATTTTCGTAGGGCATAAATCTTATAAGCTGACGCAAAACACTTAAACCGCCAATACCTGAATCAAATACACCTATAGGTCTTGATTTATCCATTTTATTTCAATATCATTAAATAAATAATATACAAAAATAACACTTTCGTACTAATTTGAACTTACAAATTAGTACGAAAAGTGAATTGAAATTATTAAAGGTTTGCTTTGGGAAGAATAATACAGAATTTTGAGCCAGTAGGAGTATTTGGTTCGAACCAAATTTTGCCTTTGTTTACTTCGACCATTTCTTTGCAAATAATAAGCCCCAGTCCGGTACCTTTTTCTTTATTTGTCCCAACAGTCGAATGAGTAGTATCGATTCTAAAGATTTTTGAAGCTGCAATTGGATCAATCCCAACTCCAGTATCCGCAATAGTAATTTTTAAAAAATCATTATTGAATTCTTCGCAGCTAATATCAATCGAGCCATTTTCAAAAGTAAATTTAATTGCATTAGAAACTAAATTATGCAGGATTGATCTCAACATCATTCTGTCTGCGTTAATTTTGCAAGTATCTGTAATGAGATGATTAATGCGGATTTTTTTTCTTTCTGCATTAGATTGCAAAACAGAAATAACATCAGAAACAAGAATTGATAAATTAATGGTAGTAGGGAGATACTCAATTCTTCCAGTTTGCATTTGAGCCCATTGAAGGAGATTTTCTAATAATTTATATTGATTGACCAAAGTATCATGAATTTTGCGATTGATATCTCGTTTAGTTTCGTCGTCCATCCCATCATCATCGTCATTCATAAGTTCAGTCAATCCGATAAGCCCCATAAACGGACCACGAAGATCATGGGCAATAATAGAGAAAAATTTATCCTTTGTAGCGTTTAATTCAAGTAATTGAGAGTTTTGCCTATTGATAATGTCGCGCGATTTTTTTACTTCTAATTGAGTCATTACTCTTGCGATTAATTCCCCGGAATTAAAAGGTTTAGTTACATAATCAACAGCACCAACCTCAAATCCTTTAATAATATCTTCAGTTTGGGCTTTTGCAGTAAGAAAAATCACCGGAATATCCTTAGTATCAGGATTTTGCTTGAGTTTTTCGCAAACAGTAAATCCACTCATACCGGGCATCATAACATCGAGAAGAATTAAATCAGGAGGATTGATCGAAATGGTTTCTAAAGCTTGAAAGCCATTAGTAGCAAACCCAACATCTAGCCCTTTCGACAAAAGAATATTACCTAAAACCTGAAGATTTTCAGGGATATCATCAACAATTAGTACCGTATTTATAAGTTCGTTAGTTTCCATTTTCTTTACTTTCTTTCAAATTCTTCAAAATCTCATTAAACCGTGATAATATGCTGATAATTCTTTCAATTCTAAATGATTCTGCCTGAGCATGTAATTCTTTGGCATATTCAATCAAAACTTGGCAATCATATTTTTCTGCAACTTTAAGCAGTTCATCACTAAAGTTTTTAATTTTAGAAATATACAAAGATTTACGAGCACTTTCATAAAGTGGTAGAATAGTGGCATTTATTTCATTCAGTAATTCAGGATTTGTTTCTGTAATAACAGTCATTTTGCTTTCCGGTTCGGGTTTCAATTCGCTTCCCGGTGCATCTAATACTGTATGAGGAAGGTGTTTGGTCAATTCTTTTAAAAGTTGAATTTTAGAAACAGGCTTCCTAAGGTAGCCATCAAATATATTCAAAATTTCCTGTACTTGTTCTTTTAGAGCAGATGCTGTAAGAGCAATAACAGGAATATGCTTGTAATTTGTATCTTTTTTAATAATTTTAACAGCTTCATAGCCATCCATTATTGGCATATGAAGATCCATCAAAATAAGGTCAGGTGTAAATTTTTGCAGTATTTCGACAGCTTCCAATCCGTTGGAGGCTTCAACAATTCTCAGATCATAAGGATTTAAGTAATACTGGACAATTTGCCTATTAGTATCGACATCTTCGACAACCAGTATCTTAGAATTTTCGAAAATAATATTAGGAAGCTGCTTTTGTTTTTTCTCTTGAGAAGAGCTAATAGCTTCTGTAGCAGCAATTCTTACTTTTTTCAGAGCCACAATGAACTTGGAACCTTTGCCCAGTTCACTTTGTAATGAAATATCGCCATCCATCATATTGATAAGACGTTTAGTGATAGTAAGTCCTAAACCAGTGCCACCATATTTGCGATTGCTTTGACCCTCTTGCTGGCGGAAGGCTTCGAAAATAATATCTTGTTGTGATTGAGGTATTCCAATTCCAGAGTCTTCTACTTCGAAGAAAATGTCGAGTGTACTGCCTTCAGGTATTACTTCGCTTGTATACATTGAAATTTTAATAAAGCCGCGATCAGTGAATTTAACTGCATTTCCTACTAAATTGAATAAAACCTGTCTTAGTCTAGTTTCATCTAAGAGTAATGATTTTGGAATTCTATTATCAATATAAGATTCTAAGGATAAGCCTTTATCGTTGGTTCTTATCGAGAATATTTGTTTAATTTCGTTGATAATAGTAGTAGGATTGACAGCATCATACTGAATTTCAAGTTTTCCGGCTTCGATTTTGGACAAATCTAAAATATCATTAATCAAATCCAGAAGATTTTTGCCACTAGCAGTGATACCGCTAATATATTCATTATATTTTGGATTGTCTTCAAATTGTTCTTTAAGCAATTCAGCAAATCCAAGAATAGCATTCATAGGAGTACGAATTTCATGACTCATATTAGCTAAGAATTCGCTTTTAGCTTTATTAGCAGAAACAGCTGCATCTACAGATTTTTTGATTAATTCAAGATCTTCGCTTCGCTCTATAGCTGTACCAATAGCATTTACAGCGATTGATAGAATAGAAATCTCTTTAGCGTTCCAAATTCTTTCGCTCTTAGTCGAATCAAAACCAATGAAACCCCAAAGATTATCTTTGACAACTATTGGGATAATTAAAAGCGATTTAATTTCATGGGATATAAGCATTGTTATTTCATCAACCGGAAAATCTTTGATCGAAGCGCCATAAGCTTGCTTTTTGGATATTGCTCTATGAAGAGTAGGCAATTCGGATTCCAAATCAAGATTTTTTAATTCCGGAGAATTTATTTGAGGAGAAACTCCGTGCTTGCACCATTCATAGATTTCGTTATATATAGATTTGCCGGTATTAGATGATTTCTCGAAAATGTAGACTCTATCGACTTCTGCAACATGCCCTAAGATGGACAATATTCTATTCATCATAGGTTTATAATTAACATTCTCAAGTAAAGTTGTAGAAATTTCAGCAATGCCTTTAAATACTTTTTCTTCTTTTTCTAACTCTTTAGTGATGCGATTTTGCTCAGTAATATCACGACTAATACCAACAATACCTAAAATTTCAGAATTTTCGCCATAATAAGGAGTTTTCAATCCATCGAATAAAATGGATTTACCGTCAGGATATTTAAGCCATTCTTCTTGCCTGAAAGAAGTACCAGACTGCATAACCATATTATCTTGAAGAGCAAAAAGTTCAGCAGTATTATTATCAAATATATCTTGATCGCGTTTATTAATGATGTCAGTTTCTTTTTTGCCGGTAAACTGCTCAAAAGCATTATTACAAGTCAAGTATTCGAAGTTTTGATTTTTAATAAAAATAAGGTCCGGCACAGAATTAATCAATGATCGGAGTAGCGCTCTTTCTTTTTGCAATGTGATCTGAGCTAATTTATTTTCAGTAACATCGCGAATTATGCCTTCAATATGAGTATCTCCGGTTTCACTATCATGATTTAAGTAACAGTTTGCTTCGGCATAAACAGTACTTGAGTCTTTTTTGATAAGAGTCAATGGGAAGTTGATCACCTTGCCATCATGTTTTAATTTCTCAATTAATTGATTTGCAATCAATGGAGAATTGAGAAAAGTATCGAAGAAATTAACACCAATAAGTTCATCACTTGAATCAAAACCAAATAATTTGGCACCTGAAGGACTTATGAGCGAAATTCTTCCGCCAAGGCTAATTCTGAAGAATACGTCAATTATATTTTCGAAAATATTTCTATATTGCTTTTCGCTTTGAATTAATTCTTTTTGAATGATTTTACGTTCAGTAATTTCTTGTTCGAGATCGTGATTGGTCTTGATTAATTCGGCAGTTCGTTCTTCAACCAAAGCAGCAAGAGAATCTCTATGGTTTGCGATTTGTTCCTGCATTTCTTTGAGTTCAGTAACATCTCTGACAATACCGACAAGATTTTTTTGGTCATTATTATTAAATGAAGCCTTTTTGACTGAGATAACATGTTTTTCACCATTACGCGAAATGTATTCAAGCTCTCTCATATAATTTAAGTCTGATTGAAGTACTTCTTTGTCATGTTTGAAATAATCATTAGCAGAATCGACATCAAAGAAGTCAGTATCAGTTTTGTTGATTAATTCATCGTAAGAATGCCCAATAAACTTGCAATAAGCTTCATTTAATAAAATCCATCTATGGTTTTCATCTTTCACAAATAGCGGATCAGGCAATGCATTAATAATATTTTGCAAAAATTCTTTATTATTCCTTAATTGAATTTCTGCATTTTTTCGTTTAGAAATATCGATTAAAGAAGAATGAAGGAATACCTTTTTATTTAAAGAGTCGTCATAGGCAATACTTTCGAGTTGGGCATGGAATGTTGATCCATCATTGCGAACAATCAAAAGCTCAGTGCTGCTTTTAACTCTGTTATTAATAACTTTTTTAATATGATTATCGAAAGATTCGTGATATTCATCGGGTAAAAAATCTTTAAATTGACGGAACGAAATATTTGAATTTGTTTCGTTAAGCATGGATAGGAAAGGAGTGTTGGCTTCGAGAATTTGCCCATCTTTGTTTAATGTAAGAAATCCTGTTGGCGAAAAATTATATAGCCTACTATATTTATCTAATAAAATCTCTAATTCGTTACGAGTGCGA
>CAZBNQ010000083.1:0-9921 GCA_964493035.1 uncultured Hyphomicrobiales bacterium
ATAAATTAGATCCTGTAACAAATGAATATCTTCTGATATCTGATTTTATGTCTCCCGGTTATCTCAACGTGAGTATTGGTATGTCATATAAACCAGTCGATTATCTACAAATAATGCTTTCACCAATTTCAAACCGTTTGATAATTGTATTGAATGATAGCCTTTCGAAAAAAGGTTCCTATGGAGTAGCGCCTGGAGAAAAAATCAAGAGTGAATTAGGTTCTGCTCTCAACGTGATTTTCAAGAAAGAAGTATTTGAAAATGTAAATGTAGAAAGCCGATTGAACTTGTTTGGTGCATTCGAATATATGCCATCATTGGTAGTGAACTGGAACACATTAATAAATATGAAGATCAATAGTTTCTTATCGGCAAGTTTAGCATTAGATGCAATATATGACGAGAAAATTATTATGGTAAGGGATGACGGATCAAAAGGACCCGCCACCCAATTTAGAAATGTACTTGCATTAGGATTTTCGTATAAGTTTTAATTGAGGCATGTCGGATAATAAATAAAACGAGCCGGCAGCCAATAGTGGAAAATTTAGTTTAGCCCCGAAAGCAAAAGCTTCTTCGGGGTTTTCAATTTTTATGATGTCATTAAATCCAAGCTTTAATGCATTATCATATAATTTGTCTAATGTTTCAGCTCTTTCGATATGAGGTTTGCTTATGATTAATTTGTTTGTATAGTCTTTAATTATCTTTAATGATTCGCTATAATCTTTGTCATTCATAGCTGCAAATATAATGTTCCATTTTTCAGCCTTGCTGCATTCAATTAGAGTATCCATCAAATGTGCAAAAGCTGATGGGTTGTGGGCTACATCAATAATAATCGGTTGTGCGTAATCAATTACTTCAATTCTTGCTTTTAGCCCACAATTATCTTTAACTTTTCGAATTCCATTTATGATATGATTATCATTTATCAAAAAATGATTTCTTAATATGGATATAGCTGTAAGTGCAGCTAAGTGATTGTCAATTTGATGCTTACCGGCGAGAGCAGTCTTGATTTGAATAGTTTCATTTTTTGTTGTCAAATCGAATGTCATAGTAAAATCGGAATTGAATTTAATATTATGAGTATCAAAAAGTTCTGGAGCAAAAAATAATTCTGAGTTTTGATCTAAGGCTTTATTCTTAATGATATTGAAAACTTCGTCAGTATTATCTGCAATAACCACAGGAATATTTTTTTTGATAATACCTGCTTTTTCGTAAGCAATTTTATCGATAGTATCGCCGAGATAATTGGTATGATCGATGCTGATGGAGCTGATTACCGAGACTAATGGAATAATTACGTTAGTGGAATCAAATCTACCTCCCATACCAGTTTCGACAACAACTATATCAACATTTTTTCGAGCGAAATATTCGAATGCAATAACAGTAGTAATCTCAAAAAAAGTAGCTGAAATGCTTTCAGCTTTTTCAATTACTTCACTGCTTATTTCAATCAATTCATCATCACTAATCATCTGACCATTAATTGTAATTCTTTCATTAAAGTCAAAAAGGTGAGGAGAAGTATATAATCCGGTTGTCAAACCAGACTCCATGAGAGTGGAAGCAATCAAAGAGCAAATAGAGCCTTTGCCGTTAGTTCCAGCGACGTGTATGGTTTTGATTTTCAAATGTGGATTATCGCACATTTCCAGCAAGGCAAGAGTTCTCTCCAATCCGGGTTTGATACCAAATCTGTGAAGGGAGAATAATTTATCTAAAATTTCTTTTTTATTCAACATAATTTTAACTTGTTTATCAATAAAAAACCATTTATTTTTACAAAATTACTTAATAAATTCTATAAAGAGGAATAATGAAAGAATTTGATGGTAAAACAATTTGGATAAGCGGAGCCAGCCGAGGAATTGGCAGAGAGATAGCTTTACAATTAAATAACACAAATGCAAACTTAGCGCTTTCAGCATCATCATTGTCATCATTCAATGATACAGACAAAAGCAAATACAATATGGATAAAACCTCATTGCATGCTGTAGATTTGATGCATACAGATAGTATAAAAAACGGATATGAAGAGATAAAAAATCGACATGGAAGTGTAGATATTTTAATAAATAATGCAGGAGTTGGCAAATTCAAGCCATTTTTAGAGCTAAGTGCAGAAGATTTTGAAAAAATGAACACAATCAATTTCAAATCTGTATTTCATACAATAAAGCAAGTGTTGCCATCGATGGTAGAAAACAATTTTGGAATAATAATAAATGTATTATCTGTGGCAGTAAGAACAAGTTTTTTGGGATGCTCAGTGTATGGAGCGAGCAAAGCTGCAGTACTTGAGATGACAAATGTGATAAGAACTGAATATAGAAAAAATGGAATAAAGGTAATTAATATATTTCCTGGAGCAACTGCAACTGAAATATGGTCTCCAAAAGTATTGGAAAAATTTTCAGATAAAATGATGCCAGCAAGTGCGGTAGCAAAATCTATAAAAAATGTAATATCCTTAGCAATAGAGAATGATATACATCCTGAGGAAATCACAATAAGGCCCAACGAAGGAGATTTATAATAAGTATAAAAAAAAGGCGGATCAAAAACCGCCTTTTTTTGTCGGGGTGAGAGGATTCGAACCTCCGGCCCCTACGTCCCGAACGTAGTGCGCTACCGGACTGCGCTACACCCCGAAAAACATTTACAAAATTAAATAATTTGTTAATAAAAACAAACCGAAAAAGAGCTATTAATCAGGATTTACACCTTTTGGAAGTGTAATAATGAATTTTGTACCTTTGCCAAGAACCGAATCAACAAAAATCGACCCCATATTTTTTTCGACTAATTCCTTACAAAGAACTAACCCTAAACCGGTACCTTCTTCATTTTCAGTGCCCGGAGTTGTATAATATGAATCAATTCTAAACAGGCAATCAATTTTATCGGCTTGAATTCCAATTCCGGTATCAATAACTTGTATTTCAACTTCTTCATTAGAAATATTCTCAGTCCTAATAGTAATCGAGCCGCCACGATAAGTAAATTTCAGAGCATTGGAGATAAGATTTCTAATAATTGTATTTACCATATTGACATCAGCAAAAACGAAAGTATTAGGCTTGATGTCTATAAGCAAATCAATTTCCTTTTGCTTAGCTCTAGCAGTATTGAGTTCAATATTTTGATTAACAAGCAGCTCAAGATCGAAATTGATGGGAGTACGTTCGATTTTGCCACGTTGAAGTCTAGTCCAACTCAACAAGTTTTCAAGCAATTTGAATAGCTGATTGGCAGATTGGTGAAGATTTTTTGCTAAATCAGAAATCTCTTCGATTGAAAGAAGTTTGAGATCACGAGATAAAATTTGTGAATAACCCAAAAGACCTTGGAAAGGACCTTTAAGGTCGTGAGCAATAATGGAGAAAAATCTATCTTTGCTACGGTTAAGCTCCTTAAGCTGAGCTTCGTTTTCTAAAAGTTTAGAATTGAGAAGCATAAGCTCGCTGGCATTTTGTTCAATAATTTCCTTATTAATTTGCAATTCTTCGATGAGTTTAGTCATTTCTTCATCGGCAATCACTCTTTCGCTCACATCTTTAGCAAATCCGCATATAGAGACTTCATTTTCAGATTTGATAAGTCCAAGGCTAAGCTCGCAACTAAACTCACGTCCATTAGCATCAGTAGCATAAATGCTGAAAATCTTATTAGGACTAAAATGTAATTCCTCGCTAATCCATCTATTAAATTCATAAATAAACAAATCGAGATGTGCATCTCTAAGTATCAAATCAGTAAGTTTTCTGCCAATAACTTCATCGTATGAATAGCCAAAAATACGTTCAGCAGAAGGATTCCAAAAGTTAATTTTAAAATCGATATCAGAATAGAAAATGGCATCACGAGAAGAATTGAAAATATTTTCGTATTTAGACCTGCTTTTTTGAAGTTTATTAATCAGATGGCTTTGCTCTCTATGCTTTTGATATTTAAGAATTGAGTAGTCAATCTGAATTTTCAATTCGGCATGGGAAATAGTTTTAGAAACAAATCCGGCAGGATCGGTGCTAATACACTCATCAATAATTTCAGTTTCGGTGTGAGAAGTCAGAAAAATAACAGGCAAATCAATAAATTGCTTAATTCTTCGAGTAGTTTCGATGCCGTTAATATCTCCGGCAAGTCTAATATCCATAAGAATTAGGTCTGGTGGATTATTTCTGACAAAATCAATCGCCGACTCACCGGTATCAATGATTTCACAATTAAAATTGTACTTTCCGAGAAAAAATTTTAATTGTTCGGAAATTAATTCGTTGTCTTCAACAATAAGTATTTGTTTTTTTCCCATGAGGCTTTATTTATTAACATATTAATATTTTTCTCAAATTAAGAATTTGAATTGATTTAAACAAAAAATACTTGAAAAATTAAGAAAAAATTAACATAAATTCATTGATAAATAAATTCATGTTAATCATTAGAGTATAATTAGTTAATAAAACATAATAAAAGAGCAAAAGTATCTGAGGAAAAATAAATCGTAACAAAGTTAGAAAATATTCTTAATTTCGAATATATAATGTATGAAATTTATTTTCGTCTCAAGCTAAAATGTTTTAATTTATAAACAATCGGAGTCTTGTAATGTATAGCAAAATTCAAGAACTACTTGGCGACAAAGCCGCTTATTATCTTGATTTCAACGAACCAAAGATCAAAAAGGAATCAATTGCATTGCCATCGGGCGATTTTGTTGATAAAATATGGACAAATTCGGACCGTAACAATAGAGTAATTGGCAACTTGCAATGGTTATACAATCACGGCAGATTGGCAAATACAGGTTATATGTCTATATTACCTGTAGATCAAGGTATTGAACATTCGGCTGGTGCAAGTTTTGCAAAAAATCCGGTTTATTTCGATCCCGAAAACATTGTGAAGTTAGCTATCGAAGGTGGATGTAATGGTGTTGCTTCGACTTACGGTGTGTTAGGTTTGGTTGCTCGTAAATATGCTCATAAAATTCCATTTATCGTGAAGATTAACCATAACGAATTGATGACTTATCCAAATGAGTTTGATCAAGTTATGTTTGGCACTATTCAACAAGCATACGACATGGGTGCTGCTGCTGTAGGTGCTACTATCTATTTTGGTTCGGATAATTCTCGTCGTCAGATAGTTGAAGTTGCTGAAGCTTTCCAATATGCTCATGAGCTTGGAATGGCTACAATTTTGTGGTGCTACCTTCGCAATCCTGAGTTCAAGAAAGATAAAGATTATCATGTTGCTGCAGATTTGACCGGGCAGGCAAATCATCTTGGAGTAACAATCGAAGCTGATATTATTAAGCAAAAACTTCCTGAAAATAATGGTGGATATACAGCTTTGAATATGAATAATTCAAGCTACGGAAAAATTGATAAGCGTGTATATACTGAATTGACTAGCGAACATCCAATTGATTTGACTCGCTATCAAGTTGCAAATTGCTATATGGGCAAAGTTAGCTTAATCAATTCGGGTGGTGCTTCTGGCGAAAACGATTTTGCTGAAGCTACACTAACTGCAGTTGTAAATAAGAGAGCTGGCGGTGCAGGCTTGATTTCCGGACGTAAAGCATTCCAACGTCCTATGGATGAAGGTGTAAAATTATTGAATACAATTCAAGATGTTTATCTTTGCAATGAAGTTACTATTGCTTAGTTGTTTTGAAAAATTAAAAAAACCAGCCCTAATAAAACTCAGGGCTGGTTTTTTTTTATGATAATTATAATTTATCAGCGATAGCTTGACCCATTTCAAGAGTAGTGTTAGATCCACCCATATCATAAGTTCTGACTTTACCTTCTTTGATAACTTCTGCAGTAGCAGCTTCGAGTCTCTTAGCCATATCAATTTCGCCAAGCCATTCGAGCATCATCTTGCCAGCTAAAATAGTAGCAATAGGATTAACTTTATACATACCTGTATATTTTGGAGCTGAGCCATGAGATGGTTCGAAAACAGCTAATTTTGAACCAATATTGCCTGAGCAGCCAAAACCTAATCCACCAACCATTTGAGCAGCAAGATCGGAAATGATGTCACCGTAAAGGTTAGGAGCAACCATAACATCGTAGCTATTTGGATTTTTGAGCATCCACATAGTCATAGCATCAATATTTGCATCGTCCCAAGCGATTTCAGGATATTCTTTAGCAACTTCTTTAGCTATATCGAAGAAAAGACCATCGGTAGCGCGAACAACATTAGCTTTGTGAACGATAGTAACTTTTTTGCGATTAGCATTTTTAGCAAATTCGAAAGCAGCACGAATAATACGTTCTGAGCCTTTTTTAGTATTAATCTTGCAAGAAACAGCATATTCGTCGTTATTTAATTTTCCAAATCTTTCAAAAGGTTTGGAAAGTTCCATCAAAGTATCGGCAAGTTTTTGAGGAACAGGATTAAATTCAACACCACAATACATATCTTCGGTATTTTCGCGGAAAACAACCATATCAATATCATCTTTGATATTAAGAGGATTTCCGGGGTAAGCTTTGCAAGGGCGCAAGCAAATATACAAATCGAAAAGCTGGCGCATTCTAACTATAGGTGATCTATAAATCAAACCTTTGCCTTTGAGCTCAGGGATCAATTCTTCTTCAGCTTGTTTTACCGGTTTGGAAGTGATAGCGCCAAACATAGCGGCATCGACATTACCCAAAAGATCGATAGTTCTTTGAGGCAAAGCGTCACCTTCTTTGCACCAAAAATCCCAGCCAATATCGCCATGGATATATTCGGCATTAAAATTCAATTTGTCAAATACAATACGTGTAGCTTCTAATACTTCAACTCCCACTCCATCACCGGGGAGCCATGCTATTTTGTAACGTTTCATTGAAACTCCGATATATTATTTTCATTTTTAATTCATAGTCAATAACTTAATTTATTGACATGTCAAGATATAAATTTTTTTGATTTTAACAAACAAAATTATTCATTTCTTAATGAATTGTTTAAAAGATTTAATAAATAGAAATGTGAGAGGTTTCATTTTCAAAAAAAAAGCTGCCCAAGAAGGACAGCTTAATTGTATTAACTAATGTGAGGATGTGTCGTTAGTTTTAGAAATTAACAAATACTCCTAAGAGCAATCTAAGATTTGAGACATCATATGTTTTATCGAATTTGCCTTTATCTTTAGAATTTGGAACTCCATAAGTAGCAGTCATATATTCAAGTTCAAGACCAAATTTTGTTTTGTTGTAAGTATAAGCAAAACGAGGTGAAATTCTAAATAATTGTTCTACGTCTAAAGCGCGACCAAATGTTAAATTTGGGATATAATTATCGTCGTATCCCATGTTTTTAGAAAATCCACCAAGAACACCGACTTCCCAACCGTCTCTATACATTAATTCGCCCATAACTGACATAGTTTTTGAGGCTGTATATTCGATAAGTCCATTTGCAGTATCGAGTGTTTTGACAGCATAACCACCAATTTGCATAACATTAGTAAGATTAGTACCATAAATTACATTTGTTTTGATTTGGAATTTATCGAGAACAAGTTTGATATATCCAGAAGCAGCATAAGAGTTAACGGTTTCTTCAGTTTTAATACTTTTTGGAGTATTAGGAAGAACATTATATGGTTTTAAAGATTTAACACCACCGGTAACTCCAAAAGAAACAGCCGGATAGTTAGCATAAATGCCCAAAGTAAGTTCAGGAATACCGGAATTACGCAAGTATCTTGAACTTGTTGCTGATGGTCCATTCGAAGCGAAATCTCTTTCAGTGAGAGCAGCAACTGAAATTCTAAAAGCATCAAATTTCTGAGTAAGTCTCAATTGAGGAGTGCGTGAAAATGGAATGAAAGGCACACCGGTATTAAAAGAGATCACATCAGGAACGCAATCAGCAGGGAAGAAAGGATGCCAAGTTTGGCCAGCTTTCACTTGAAAATCATCCCAATCCAAATCAACATAAGCATGGCGCATACGAATCATATTGATAGTTTCTTCGGTATTGCCAAAAAATTCACCTTCGATGTAGGCAGTAGATTTGCCACCAAAAAGTCCAGGACCATCAGCTTTTACGAACATACGAGTTTGAATTGCAAACATATTGAATTGCGGTGCATCATTAATATCCTCGCCTTTTGAGTCTAAAATTTTTTTATCAGGCATTAATGAAAAGTGTCCTTCGCGTGCGCTCGACATCTGTCTTGTATCATAAACAGTTTCAGACTTGACATAACCGCCGAATTTGACGTTGAATTGGTCGTCGGCAGCTTTAGAAGTGCCTAATAACAAGAATGATGTAAAAATAAATGCGACTAATTTTTTCATAAAAATAGCTCCTAAATCGATTAAAATCAAAAACAGAATATTTTATCTTTATAACACGTTGAATGTAAATTTATTTTTGTTATTCCTACATTCTTTATATTAATTAATAATTATATCACGTTTAAATAATAAAAGCTCTGCAAAAGACGAATAGCAGAGCTTTTATTTTAGAAAATCAAAGTTTGATAATTTATAGATAAAAATTTTTATTAGTCAAAAATATTGCTATCTATATCAGCAAATCTTTTGCCACCGGCAATTTGGACAATTTCGTCGTCGAAATAATCGGAAATAATAGCAACAGAATTAATTGTAGTATATAATTCATTTGCATCTAAGTTAGTGCCAGTAATTGTATGCTGGAAAACAATAGTATCATCGAAAAGAAGACCGAAAGCACCGAAATGAATTTCAGCATTTTTTCTCAACAAGAATTTTGATAATTCAGGACTAATTTCAGCATCAACGACAACAGTAGCGACAGCTTCCACGCAAGTTTCATTTTCGGTGAAAGGGCGAACTAAAATCATAACCTGAGTAGATCCGCGTTGAATAGTAAAAGTACCATTACCGAAAGAAATATATTCAGGAAATTTATCTTTTAAAATATCTTCTACACTAACAATAGTAGAATCAATTAACTCTTGAGGTGTTTCAACCATTTTATTTTCCTCCATATAAGTTTCTAATTTATCCATGATATTCTCCTTATTTAGCGGGATCATTAGCTTCGGGAAGCATACCCATTTTGGCTTTTAAAGCTAAAAGGTCGCCATCGACAGAACTACTGGAGGATAGTTTTTTAAATTCATCATCTAAGCTGGTATTTTCGCCGGCTAATTGCTCGAAAGCAGTAGCTTCTGCTTCTAATTTTTCAATTTTACCTTCAAACTTATCAAATTTAGTAAAAGCATCGCTTCCCACACCGGAGAAAGATTGAGCAATTTGTTTTTGAGCTTTAGCAGCCTGAGAGCGAGCAATAAGAGTGCTTTGGCGCGATCTTGCTTCATCCAATTTAGATTTTAATTGATCGAGCTGCTGGCGGAGCTTTGTTGATGTAGCTTTTGCTTGTTCGTAAATTGGATGCAGATCTGCAACATTGCGATCGGCAATAGCTTTTTTCTCGAGAGCTGCTTTGGCGAGGTCTTCTCTATTTGCTTGAAGAGCCTGCATTGCTTTTTGTTCCCATTCGCTACTGTCTTTACGAGCTTTGTCTAATTTTCTTTCCAAACCTTTTTCGTTGGCAATTGAATTGGCTACAGCTAATGTAGCTTTATTGACAGATTCTTCCATTTCGAGAACCATCTGCTTCAGCATTTTTTCCGGATCTTCGGCTTTGTCTAAGGCATCATTGACATTTGATTTGAAAATGTCGGCTATTCTACTGAATATTCCCATTTTTACCTCTTTCAATTTACTTGTTTAGATAATTTATTTCCATTTCGTTTAACGTATTCATACAAAATTTTATTTTTTATAAAATACAATTTTGATTACGAATAAGTATCAAAAAAGTTTTGCTTAATTGCAATATACTAAATCCTTTTATATAATCGAGGTTTTATTATATCTTAAAAATTTTTTA
>CAZBNQ010000084.1:0-9757 GCA_964493035.1 uncultured Hyphomicrobiales bacterium
TAAATCCGGTTATATAAGTAGTCTCAATGTTAGTAATGGTCAGTATGTCGAGACAGGTGCAATATTGGCAAAAATAGTTAATACAAATAAAATGTTGATTGAAGCCAATATTCCAATTAATGATTTGTATGAATTGGGTAAAATACATGGTGCTAAAATTGAAGTCAATAATACAATTACAAATATAGATCAACTCAATGGGCAAATAATAAGTAGACCATTCAATACTGGCAACTCAAATTTTACAACAGTTTATTTGCAAATTAACAATAAGAATGGGTTAAATCTTAACACATATTTACCTATATATTTATTAGGTGAGGCAATAGAGAAAGCGATAACTGTGCCTAGTTCAGCAGTTTGGGAGGATCAGGGGCACTATTTTGTTTTCGTTCAGATACATGGAGAATTATATGAAAAAAGAGAAGTGTCTATAGGTGGATTTGACGGTGAAAAATATAAAATAAACAGTGGCTTGAAATATGGTGAAGTTGTAGTAACAAAAGGTACTTATCGAGTGATGTTGGCATCAAAAAGTACAAATTTACCTTCACAAACTCATACTCATTAATGGTGAAGATATGTTAAGCTATATTTTAAATTTTTCACTACGAAATAGAATAATAATTCTTGTCTGCAGTATAATACTAATAATAGCAGGATTATTTATTGCTGATAGTATGGAAATAGATATTTTTCCAGATTTGAGCGCACCAACAGTAGTAGTAATGACAGAAGCAAAAGGAATGGCACCTGAAGAAGTTGAGCGGATGGTGACTTTTCAAATCGAAACTGCAGTCAATGGATCAGCCGGAGTAAGGCGAGTAAGGTCAAATTCAACAATGGGTTTTTCTATTGTTTGGATCGAATTTGATTGGAATGTCGATATTTATCGTGCCAGACAAACAGTCGCAGAAAAGTTGTCGCAGATTAGTGGCAATTTCCCAGAAGGTGTCGATTTGCCAATATTAGCACCTCAAACTTCGTTGTTAGGTGAATTTATGATATTTGCAATGACAGCAGATTCTCTTAATACAATGGAAATGAGGACAATTGCTGATTGGACTGTAAAGCCTAGGTTGTTGTCATTAGGTGGGGTTGCCCAAGTAAATACAATGGGTGGGGATGAAAAGCAATATCAAATACTTATTGACCCACTTAAGATGGATACTTATAATGTAAGTTTGGAAGAGCTTAAAAATGCATCTATTAATTCAAATGAAAATTCAAACGGGGGAATAATAAATCAATTCGGTAATGAATATATAATCCGTGGAATTACTCGCACAAACAATTTAAATATGATAGGCAATTCAGTTGTTAAAATGAGCGAAGGAAAGCCAATTAGGATTTTTGACATTGCTGAAGTTAAGATTGAATCGGCTCCAAGAACAAATGATGCTTCGTATAAATTGAAACCGGCAGTAGTATTTACAATTACTAAACAACCAGGAGTAAGCACAACTGAATTGACAGAAAATATAGTCAAAAACTTAGAAAAGCTAGAAATTGAGCAGAAAAGCAAAATAAAGTTTTATACAGATCCATTTCATCAATCAAACTTTATCAAAACTTCAATATCTAATGTTGAAAAAGCATTGATAGAGGGTGCTTTTTTTGTAGTAATAATACTTTTTGTGTTTTTATTGAGTTTTAGAACTACATTAATATCATTACTTTCTATTCCATTATCACTACTGACAACAATAATAGTTATGAAATTATTTGGTATAAATATCAATACAATGACATTAGGAGGTATGGCTATTGCTATTGGATCGTTAGTAGATGATGCAATAATTGATGTGGAAAATGTATTTAAAAAATTAAGAGAAAATTACCATAAGCCGGTATCTGAAAAGGAAAATACGATAAAAATAATTTTCGATGCTTCAATTGAAATCAGGGCATCGATTGTAAATGCCACTTTGATAATTATTGTAGCATTTTTACCTTTATTTTTCTTAAGTGGTGTTGAAGGCAAGATGCTCCAACCACTTGGATTAGCGTTTATTATATCTCTATTCGCTTCATTAATTATATCGATTACACTAACTCCTGTATTGTGTAGCTTTTTGCTTGATAATAATGCGCTCTTATCCAAAAGAGAAGGCGATAATAGGATTGTTGAATATTTGAAAAAACAATATAAAATAATTCTTGAATTTGGAATAAATTACAAGAAATCATTATTGATAATTGTTGCAACTATTTTTACAATCTCAATATTGTCAATACCTTTTTTAGGAAGAAATTTTCTTCCAACATTTAATGAGGGTTCATTAACCATTGTGATTGCTACAACGCCAGGAATCTCAATCGAAGAATCAAAAAAAATTGGTATTCAAGCAGAATTTGCCTTGCTAAGTATTCCTGAAGTCCAATCAACTGCACGAAAAACTGGGCGCACTGATTTATCTGAGCATTCTTTTGGATCTAGTATTTCTGAGATCGAAACTCCATTTGTTTTAAAAGACAGAAGTCGAGAAGAATTTTTGGCTGAAGTTAGATCAAAATTATCTTCGATTAGTGGAATTGTATTTAATTTAGGACAGCCAATCAGTCATAAAATTGACCATATTATTTCGGGAGCAAAAACCAGTATTGCAATTAAACTTTTTGGTACTGATTTAGAAAAAATGTATGAAATTGCAAATCAAATGAAAAGTAGGATCTCTAATGTTGAAGGAATTGCAGACCTTAGCGTTGAGCAGATTGTTACTGTCCCTCAATTGCATATTGTACCAGAAAGAGAACAATTGGCTTTTCATGGAATAACAATGCAGATGTTTAATGATTTTATCAATTCTTGTTTTGCAGGTAAGATTGTTGGCAATGTTTATGAAAATGAAAAAGCATTTGATTTGGTTCTGAAATATAGTGACAACTATAAAAGTTCGATTGAATCTATTTCAAATACTCTCATAGATAGTCCCTATGGTAATAAAATTCCTTTGAGCAGTGTTGCTAAGGTTACAAGTAACAAAGGATTTAATGTAATTAATCGAGAAAATGTGCAAAGAAAGATATTAATATCAGCAAATGTGTCTAATAGAGATGTTAGGAGTGTTGTTAATGATATTAAAAAAGAATTAACAAACTTTAGATTGCCAGACAATTATTTTGTCGAATATGGAGGGCAATTTGAAAGTGAAGAAAAAGCAACTAATATAATTTTATTAGTATCTTTGTTGTCATTGATAATTATATATTTATTACTTTTTAGAGAATTTAAAAGTTATAAAATAGCCGGAATTATTTTAACCAATCTTCCACTTGCTCTTATTGGCGGTATAGCTTCCATTTGGATTTCTAGTGCTATTATAAGTATACCATCTCTCATTGGATTTATTACTTTATTTGGTATTGCTACACGCAATGGTATTTTGATGGTTACAAGATACAATAAGTTGATTGAAGATGGATACGATATTGAATATGCAATTGTTTCAGGATCTTTAGACAGATTGAATCCTGTGTTAATGACTGCATTGACAGCAGCTTTGGCTCTAATCCCTTTGGTTTTAGCCGGCGACAAACCCGGTAATGAAATTCAGAGTCCAATGGCTGAAGTGATACTTGGCGGATTAATAAGTTCTACTTTTCTCAATCTTGTGATTTTGCCTTTGGTTTTTTTGATTTTTAAACGAAAGGAGAATAAAAATGTACAATAAATGCTTGATTTTTGTTCATTTTCTTTTATTGTCTTCTAATGTTTTTGCTCAAAACAAGTTTGATGATATTATTGAATCAATCAAAAATAATAATAAAGATATTATTGCTAAGAAGTCTTTGGTTAAAATGGATTATTTTAATCATAAGATTGGATTATACCCTAATAATCCAACTGTTGAGTTTAGAAATTATTTCGGTCAAAAATCTGAATCAAATGAGATTGAATTTTCGGTAATCCAATCATTTGATTTCCCTAGTTCCTATTTTTATAAATCTGATATTGCCAATTTAAATATTGCAAAATCAAATCTTGAAAATAAACTAAGCTTGTCTGAGATTATTAACAATTCAAAAAAGGTTGTTGTTGATTACATTTATCAATCAAAAATCGAAAAATTATTGACAAAAAAACTCCTAAATTTAGATACTATTATATCTTTGCTTAAACAAAGATTCGAGCTTAAAGATATTAATTTGTTAACTATGAATAAAGCTAATTTGTCATATTTTTCTACTCGAGCAGAACTGAATCGTATAAGATTGCTTAAAGCTAATTCTGTCAAAAAAATTGTTGAATTGAATGGCGGTAAACTTATTAATCTTGAGGATGCTGATTATCCATCTATTCTATCAGTAGTAAAATTAGATAGTTTAATTCAAGAATATAAGGTAAATGATATTTACTTGGCTATTCTCAATCAGAATTGTTTGATTTCTAAATCTGAATATGATTTGCGAAAATCGTTGAATTATCCTAAACTTGAATTAGGGTATGTCTCAAAATATATTGCAGATGAAAACTACAAGGGGGCTCATTTTGGAATAACATTGCCATTATGGGAAAATATTAATACGCTTAATACTATTGAAGCAAAAATACAATATTGCGATGATTTTGTAAATGCTTACAAAAATAAAATTGAAAATGAACTAAGTAGCTTATCGTTTAGTTATTCTCAATTACTTGAATTACATAATGAATATAAAAACATAATTCTTAACTATAATAACATTGAATTATTGAATAAATCTTTGGAGTTGGGGCAGATTCCTGCAATAGACTTTTTTATTGAATTGAATAATAATTATGAAATTCAAGAAAAATATTTAAGTAATGAGAAAGAGATTATTCATCTTCAATTTGATTTGTTGAAATATAGTGATTATTGATTTATTGTAATTTTCAATGGGCTTTCTCAATTGGGAAAGCCCATATATTGTCATATTTATAATTATAAATATCCTTTATTGACTAAGTATATAACAGCTTGCTTGAAAGCATCTACATCGAAAGTAGTATTAGCATCATCAATTGACAAATTGTGATTAACATCATCAAATTCTGTATACACTTCTAAAGCTCTATTGTCTTTGCGATCGAATTTATCATAAGGGAATTTGATCTTAGCACAATCTGTGCTATTGAGGAATGTTACTTTAAAAACAGCTTTAGTATATTTATCATTGTCATTTTTTTCTTTTCCTTGAGTAAATTTGCCAATTAATTTGTCGCCTTGGTAAATTTCACCATATCCTTGATTGATCTTAATAGCCAAACTCATTTCACGTTTGACTTTTAAATCGCCGGGATTGAATTTTTTAGGTCTGGGATTTTTCTTTACAAAATTACCAACATCGATAGGTCTCAATTCATTCGAATTCATAAGGTTGTTGTTAATTACATTTTCGCAGACGCCAATAGTAGAAAAGGAAAAATCCATATATCCTTTCATACCTTCAGAATTGCCAAAGAATCGATATTCATGATGGCTTGTTGCTTTGCCATTGCCTGCCGAGTAAGGTAGCACTTCGATTGCTTTTTCGCCGGTCAAAGTATAGAAATTATAAAATGGTGAAAAAGAAATTCCTGTTTCTTTGAGTATTGCATATGGTTCGCCTTTGTAATAAACAGTATCCATACTAACTACGCAATTGGAATTAATTTTTGATTGATTGATAAATTGAGAGTGAGACGATGCATCTTTATTAACTCTTCCGGAACCGCAAGATGCAAAAAGAATGGATGATACAAAAATCAAAATAGTAATTTGTTTCATGCCTTTCCTCCGATTAAATTAATGACAAATCAGAGTAACAGTTGATACAGAGAAAAATTACTTATTTTTTATTTTTAAGTAGAAGTTTTTTTATTGATTCAATACTTTTCTTTTCTTCGTCCTGATAATGTTTAAGAATCAAATCAGGAGTTTGAGAAGCAGGTTTGCTTGTGGTTTCGGGTTCTACAATCAAAGCAGGAGGAGGAGTAATTGGTTCGGTGCGTTCAAAACTAGAAGTCAGATCAGTTTCTTCGCCCAGCACAGAAATATCTGCATAGAGCTGATCGATATCAATAGGCACACCTTTGTATATCATTTCAAGTTTTTCCTGACCAAAGACGTCGATCAACTTTTCATAAACAGTAGATCTGGTGAAAGGTTTGGAAATAAAGCCAGCAATGCCAGCTTTGACAGCCATGCCGAGGTTTTCTACATCAGAAAGAGCAGAAACCATAACAACAGGAATATTTTTAGTAATTTTAATACTTTTAAGGACTTTAAGAGTGAGGTGTCCGGTAAGTTCAGGCATCAAAATATCAAGGACGATCATAGTAGGCACATGTTCGACAGCTAAGCCAATACCTTCAAATCCATTAGGAGCGAGATAAGTCTTGCGAAAACCATAACTTTGCAAAGTTTTGGATAAAATTCTTTGCATCCAAATATCATCATCAATAATAAGAGCCGAATAGTCACTCATTTCAAGAATCCATTATTTATAAGAACTGGATGAAGTGTGAATACTATGTTTAAGATTAACATCGACTTCATCGTTAATTTTAACTTTAGCTTTAGCAATAGCGCTTTGCAAAGCGGAGAGCTCAGTGCGAGCGGCTTGTCTATTAAGCTCAATAATACGGTCGTGGACTTCTTTTCGATGGACAGCGATGGATTTAGGAGCTTCAATGCCCAAACGAACCACCCCACGGTCATAACTCAAAACAGTAACTTTTACTGAATTTCCTATAGTAATTATTTCGCCTATCTTCCTTGATAACACCAGCATAAATCACGCAATTAAGTATTAGTATTCTTTGGAATAACGTGGTTAGTTGAGTACTTGTCTGTAGTAAGAATCACTTGGTCGGCGGTTTGTTTTTCAATATTGAAAACAACCGGAGCTTTCATATTAGCAGTCATATCGCCATTTTCATCTTCCAAAGTGATAACCACGAAAACAGCATTGGAATTGAGGTCGTAATCCTTTCCAGGATCATAATAAATATCGATATGCCAAGGGCTGAGAAGAGGAAAACCGATTTCCGGTTCGTCCAAAGAAATAAGCCATCTGAAAGGCAAAGTAGATTCTTCGCTAATCAATACGTATTCATGCAAATCGTCGAAGCCGAGCATACCATTTTTGAAATAGAATATATGGTGGGGCTCCACTTCTAAATCGCCGAAGTGCAATGTTTTAATCACCCTTGTCTGAGTTTTTGTTTCGCTCATATTTTACTCTATTTTTAATCCCAACCTTTATTATCGGTCAAATTTTAATAAAATTGAATGCTCGTTAAAACAAATTTACTTGCAAGTTAAAATAATTTTTCAATTTTAGCAATATAAATCTTTTCATTTCGAGCTGTTATTCTTATTGTCAGTATTAGCAATTTCGCTAATAGTAATTTCCACACGTCTATTTTGCGCTTTGCCTTGGTCAGTATTATTAGCTGTTATTGGCTTTTGTGCGCCAAATCCTCTAATAACAAAGTTTTGCTCTTGCACTCCGTTACGTATCAATCTATAACCCACATTCATAGCTCGAGCCACAGATAAGTGCCAATTGGATTCATATTGAAATGTTCTTATTGGCTGCGAATCAGTATGCCCATCTACAAATATTGCAAAATTTGTTCCTTTAAGTACTGATGCTATTGAATCAAGTGCTGTATAGGCATCGGTTTGCAGCTCGGCTTTAGCTGACTGAAATAAAAGCTTTTCAGGAAGTACTAAAGTCAGAGCGCCCGAAGACTGCCTTACGCTCAACATTCCTTTTTCGATGAATTTTGATAGCGCAGCTTGTGTCTCCTGATTTATTTGAGATAGAGTTTTATTTCCGCTTGGTATTAGTATTGGTTCGGGCACTCCTTGTTTCGAACCGCTTAATACTCCATCACCACCTTCCAATACTGCTGCTGGCTTGCTTTTGAAATATTGACTTAAGGCTTCAGAAAACTCTTTGAATTTATCATTATCGACTTGAGAACTGGCGTAAAGAATTACAAATAAGCCAAGTAGCAGGGTGATCAAATCAGCATAAGTTACTAAATAGCGGTCTTTGCTGGTCGCATGCTCATCCTGAGGTGCCATTCCTCTGCCATATTTTTTGTTTCGTCCTATCATATTGAAATGATATAATCAAATATTATACCATAAGTGTAAAATAATTTACACATTTATGACTATTGTGTCAGATATTTCGTGCAAAACTATTTACATTTTTTTTTCAAAATTACATAAATTATTTAATAGTCATATATTGTTCATATAATATTCTTGTTCAAAATATCGAATGTAAGTTGTAAGCCAATGATAATATTGTAGATATGAAATAATATTGCTAAGAGGCGTTGTTGAATAATTAAAATATTGTTGTTTGGCATCGATATTGTAATATAAGAGTAAAATGGAGGACAAGAACATGAAAAAGAAAGTAAAGATGATAGCAGCTATATTGCTCTTGGCAATTTGGGCAATTAGCTTGATAAGCGATAGGGCACCTGAGAAGTCGAATAGAAAAAACTACAATTACAACAGTACGCCATTATTTACAAATAATTTGTAACGAGCAAGAGTATATGCAAACTCCGTATATATATAAAATGGGTGGTCGAATTGACTTAAATTCTCATAGAAAACCTGAACTTAAGATCACCCATTTTTTAAAAATAGTATAAAAAAACCCCGAGCGCAAGCCCGGGGTAGATTCATTATGAAGTCATTTCCATGGATAACCATGAAACAATTCCCTTATCCTAAATGCTTTGACGATGTCAAAAGTGGTTTATTGTAAGAAATTTTAAAAAAATGTAAGTTTTTTTGAAATTTTTAGAGAGTTTTATTGTAAACTAAGAAATATCAATACGTTTAGAATGAAAAAAAATTTTAACCTTTATTGAAATATTTCAAAATATTTGTAAAAATACCAAGAAATACTTAAAAAATCCTCACTTCAAACTAACTAAAATTAAGTTGAATATATCTGCCGGCAAGAATAATATATTCTAATTGGTGCAACCAATTTTCAATATATGTGTAGATTGTTTTAAATGTATCACCTAAATTGGAATATTTAGTGAATTTCTTTAAGAACATTGAAAAATGGAATAGAGAAAGAAGAAAGAAAAAAAAGCAAGCATTTGTAAGTGAAAAAAGTCAAAAATTGATTGTAAATCTGTTCAAAGCATTTGAATCGTATAAAGGAGATATACCGGTCTTTATTATATCATATAATAATGGTGTATATGTCGAAAATATGGTTAATCAATTGAATAACAAAGGTATAAAGCCAATTGTAATCGATAATGCTTCGAAGTCTGAGGATACAATCGATGTTTTAAAGCGAATGGAGGCTGCTGATAAATGCTTTGTAGCTTTCTCTGATTATAATTTTGGACATTTGGTAGGATTGATTAATCCGATATATGACATAATGCCCGAAGTTTTTGCTTATACTGATCCTGATTTGCAATTAAACGAAAAGCTAAATGAAAACTTTTTGGAAGAATTGTTGGATATAGCTCTAAAATACAATGTCTATAAAGCTAGTTTTGCTTTGAATATTAATTTGGACAAAAATATGATAGGGCAGAAATATTATGTAAAAAAAGAACATCCTTTTAGGTTTAATAATGAATTTAATGTGAAGGAATGGGAAGAAAGATTTTGGAAATATAGGTTGGATGATGATAATTATGAATTATATTATGCACCTATAGATACAACTTTTGCAGTATATGTAAAGTCAAATTATGATGGTGAATATATTAATGCGATTAGAGTAGCCGGCGACTTCACAGCAATAC
>CAZBNQ010000085.1:0-9726 GCA_964493035.1 uncultured Hyphomicrobiales bacterium
TTGCAGTTGCATGTGCATTTCTTAATTGTTCTTCGATAGTTCCGCGCTCTCCCGCTCTAATCAAAGAATTTCCGCCAACTGCTATTAATGCTTTAAGAGCCACATCAAACCTCGTTTCTTATTTTTTCATTAATTGATATACTATTGCTTTTTGAGCATGAAGTCTGTTTTCTGCTTCATCGAATACAACTGAATAACCAGCATCGATAACGCCATCAGTTACTTCATCGCCGCGGTGTGCTGGCAAGCAATGCATAAATAAAGAACCATCGTTTGTATGTGCCATTAATGCTTCATTTACTTGGTATGGCATGAAGATTTTCTTTCTTAAAGCTGTTTCAGCTTCTTGGCCCATTGATGCCCATACGTCTGTATATACTACGTCTGCGCCTTTTACTGCTTCGATTGGATCATGAACTACTTCGATCTTTGCACCTGTCAATTTTGCTGCTTCTGTAGCTTCTTGGAATGCAATTAGATTTGGTTCGTATCCACGTGGGCAAGATACAGTTACGTTTACGCCCAAACGTGCGCCTGCATCCATCAATGAATGTGCTACGTTGTTGCCATCGCCTACGTATGTCAATTTCAAACCTTCCAATTTACCTTTGTGCTCATGGATTGTGAGGAAATCTGCCATTGCTTGGCATGGGTGTGAATAGTCTGTAAGACCATTGATGATTGGTATACGAGCAAATTTTGACATATCTTCAACGATATGATGTCCGAATGTACGGATCATAATACCTTGCACCATGCGTTCCAAATTTTTTGCTACATCATGAACTGATTCGCGTTTGCCAAGGCTGATTTCGTTTGGTGATAGATATAATGAATAACCGCCTAATTGTTGGATACCAACATCAAAGCTTGTGCGTGTACGCAATGATGGTTTTTCAAAAATTAAAGCTAATGTTTCGCCTTCTAATGCTTTTGCATATTTGCGGCGGTCAGCTTTCATATCTTTTGCTATTTCGAATGTTTTCCAGATTTCTTCTGTTGTCAAATCGAGAACTGAAAGAAAGTCTTTTTTCATTTTAATATCTCCTTTAAAAAATAGAAAAATATAATAAATAATTCAAATTCGAGAATTTATTAGTCAATTTAGATTAATGTCTGATATGTATTTTTTATCAAATAGGGGCATCAGTGGTGTAATGCTTGAATTGCATAATCTTGCCGGCTCGTGATCTTGGCAGCCCTACACTTCGGGTAGATACTCTCTCTGCATCTCCCGAGCATAAATAATTATATATCTCTGCAATCCAATTCATTCATAACCGAAAATATTTCATCAAACTACAAAGATATGAAAAAACTCATTACCTACAAAACAAAACTTTCTTTATTTCTGTTTTTGCTAATACTCTAATGAATAGTCATTTTTGGCAATTGGAATCCCAATTTCAACTTTTGTATATTCATTCAATTTTGATTCTATACTGAATTTCCCAGCATGCAAATCCAAAATTCTTCTTACTATCGTCAAGCCTAATCCCGACCCTTGCTGCTCGTAATAATGCCTATCAAATTGTATATAAGCATCTATTTGAGCGATTTGCTCTTCGGTCATTCCTCGTCCTTTGTCGATAAATCTTATATAATACATTTCTGATTCTATATGAGAATCTACGCTTATTCCATTGCCCGGCTCTGAATATTTCAATGCGTTATCCATCAATTCTTCTACTATTTTGGATAAGTATTCTTCGCTCATTGCCAAACTACCCTCTACAAGATTTATTCTTATCTCTTCCATTCTTTCAAAATAAGACGCTTTTATCATTATACTTTCATAAATATATGATTCGGCAGAAATTGTAATGAAATTTCTTAATGCGGATAGTTCGCTTATATCGCTGGAAATTACTGTTAGCTTTGCATAATATAAATAGTTTTCGAATAGACGTTTAAGCCGTTCTGCCGAGTTTTTTATATCTGTAATATATTCGATCAGATCTTCCGAAACTCCTTCCTGAACTACAAAGTGTTGAATCAAATAATTTGAAAAACCCAATATTTGATTGATAGGTGTCCTTACTTCATGAGGAATTGCCATACTGATACTCGATTTGATGTTTTCAATTTTTTCACCGAGTTCATGTTTAGATTTTTCGATCCTGATTGTTCTTGATGCTACCAATTGATCAACCATTTCTTGATTTCTCTTTTCATTTTCTTTAAGCATAAACTCATTAATAGAGCCGGAAAAATAATTTGCATAAAGATTAGTAAGGTTAATATATTGGAGATCAATATGAGTATCTTTTTCGCTTGCTAATTCTATAATACCAATAGGACCTGAAAGAGATACAAGTGGAATCACATACAACTCTTTAGAAGATGGCAATGAATAATGAACTAATCTGCCAGACATGAGTGCCGAACCGATAGTACCGCTTTCAACCAAACTATCATGAAGAGAATACCAGGTATTTACATCTAATGCTCCCATCGCCTCTTTCATCTCAAATTCGAAAGTTTCATTATTAATAGCAAAAAAAGCTAATCCCATATAATTTGGAAATGAGCAGAGTACATTCAGCCCTGTTCTTATCAAACTTGACAACTTATTCTCAGTAATCCGATTATGCGAAAAATCAAAAACAGCTTCAAAAAAGTTGTTGAAATCATCACTAAAATCTTCAAATCTACTCATTATCAACCTATAGTTTTAGTATCGAACTTGCTTGTAAAAAAGCACTCATTATTGGATCATATAATTTTTTGAAAAATCCATTAGGAAACGAAAAAGCATTCCAAACTTCAAAATTTGGTGTTTTGACAATATTATCTCCCGGATCGCCCAATTCCAGCAAAGAAGCAGTAGAATTTGCTAAGTGAACACATGCTATTAGTTGGTCGATTTTGCCTTCGACAACACCAATATTATGGTATTTTATAGTATTTTTAAATATCAAAGGAAGTTTCCATTTTGTAGCTATCAATTCTCCAACATAATCATGATGCGCGCCGAAGACTACCTTTTCGCATTGAACTATATTCAAGTTATTTTCTTTGGCTTTTTGCTGGAGATCACCATATTCTTTTGTAAATTCAGCTACAAAAAATAGTTTTCCAATATCGTGAATCAATCCACCGATAAAATAATTTTCTAAATCTTTTATACCTAATTCTACACCAATTATGCGGGTAATAACACCTACAGCAATGGAATGTTCCCACATACCAACAATATTTATATTACCTTTTTTTTGAATTTTGCTTACAATATCCAATATTGATAGAGCTAAAATTATATTTTTAACTTCCTGAAAACCTAAAAAAAACACAGCCTGAGTAACATTAGTAATTTTGGTTTGAATTCCATAGAGCGAAGAATTCACGATTTTCAAAAGTTTAGTAACAGAAACTTGATCTTTCATCACAACATTTGCAAGATCCTGAACTGTCGATCTTGGATTAGAAGTAACTTCGAGCATCGAAGTATAGATAGTCGGAAGAGTAGGAAAGCTATCAATCCTTTCGATAAGATTGTCAATAGTTTTCATTCTTTCACCTCTCCTCTTAGGATTTTGCGTGCTTTAGCATAAATACCAAGTTCAACAAAATCTTCTTCGTATTTATTACGTGGCTCCCATTTCATTCGGGAGTAAACTTCAGCTTTAGCTTGGGCATAAATTTCTTCAGAAATTTCTTCATTTTCCATCATTTCGTCAGCTTTGATAACAATCGTGCTGATATTCCATGTTTTTAAAATCTTTTTATGCCTTTCCTCAAGTGTAATTCCGGCATTAACCAGCACTTGTCCGTAGGAATTGGTAATCGAATTTTGTAAAACCATTCCTTCTTCAATTTCATCGATACTAATTATTCTTGGCATACATACTCAAAAAAATAAATTTCCCAAACCATTACGGAAAATATAGACAAATTAATAATAAAACTATTTGAACTGATCAGTAAAATTACTGAACACCACAAAAAAAAAAGCTCCCGAATTAGATCGGAAGCTTTGCAAGTAGAGAGTATAATTATAATTATAATTTAAAATTAATTCAACGGATAAACCGAAACTTGTTTGCGGAATTTGTCTTTCATTTCAAATTTGACAACACCGTCAATCAAAGAGAAGATTGTGTAGTCTTTGCCAAGACCAACGTTTTCGCCTGCGTGGAATTTAGTACCACATTGACGAACGATGATATTACCGGCATTAACAATTTCTCCACCAAAACGTTTTACGCCGCGGCGCTGAGCATTTGAATCGCGACCGTTTTTCGATGACCCGCCACCTTTCTTATGAGCCATGACTTACCTCTTTTATTTTACTTATTATTATATTGCAATATTTGTAATTTCGATCGATGTAAATTTTGTACGATGACCGTTTAATTTACGATGACCTTTGCGGCGTTTCTTGTGGAATACAAGTACTCTATCGCCTTTGCCATGATCTAAAATCTTAGCTGTTACCTTGCCTTTTATTGAAGGTACACCAATTTTAATATCATCGCCTTCTTTTGCAAGTAATATATTGTCAAATTCTACTGTATCGCCGGGGTTGCCTTCCAAATGTGGAACTACCAATTTTTTGTTCTGCTCGACTTCAAATTGTTGTCCGGCTATTTCTACTACTGCTAACATTTATAACCTCTATATAAAGTTTTTTATCTTCATACCATTTAGGAACTTGCAATTTAAGAAGTTTTCAACAATTACGCAAATATTTTTTGCAATATTTTTTATGCAGTTTTGCTTTTATTTGTTGTAATATACTCCGGATTTGCCTTCTGTTCAACACATTCGCGTGTTACAATAATTTTTTTCAAATCTTTCATGTCTGGGGCTTGATACATTATCGGAAGCATCACTTCTTCGACAATTCCTCTCAATGCACGAGCTCCTGTTTTGCGTTTAAATGCTTTATTTACTATTGCTTTAATTGCTTCCAATTCGAATTCTAATTCGATATTTTCCATTCCTAACAGCTTTTTGTACTGTTTTAGCAGTGCATTTTTGGGTTCGGTAAGGATTGATAGCATTGCTTCTTCCGATAATTCAGATAATGGAGTAATTACTGGCAATCTACCTGTTATTTCGGGTATAAATCCATATTTAATCAAATCATCCGGTTCGGTATATTTGAGCAATTCATATTTTGCTTCTACTCTTTCGGTAGATTCTGCAGTAAATCCAATAGTAGAAGTCTGCATTCTGCGAGCAATTATTTTTTCCAGTCCATCGAAAGCACCGCCGCATATAAACAAGATATTACGAGTATCTATATAAATAAGCGATTGTTCGGGATGTTTTCTGCCACCTTTAGGTGGTACGCCAGCACGAGTGCCTTCGAGCATTTTTAGTAATGCCTGCTGAACTCCTTCGCCCGAAACATCTCGAGTGATACTAGTCGATTCGCTTTTTCTGCTGATTTTATCTATTTCATCTATATAAATAATTCCGCGCTCGGCAGCTTGAACGTTGTAGTCTGCTTTTTGAAGTAAATTCAAGAGCACTGTTTCGACATCATCGCCCACATATCCGGCTTCTGTAATTGTTGTTGCATCTGCTACTGCAAATGGAACTTTCAAAATTCTAGCCAAAGTGCGTGCAAGTAAAGTCTTGCCAGTACCGGTAGGACCAAGCATTAAAATATTACTTTTTTCGAGCTCGACTTCATTGTTTTCGTCAATTCCGCCGTTGATTTGGATTCTTTTATAATGATTATAAACAGCTACCGATAGTACTTGCTTTGCAAAATCCTGCCCGATAACGTATTTATCAAGTTCGGCAACTAATTCTGAAGGTCTGGGCAAAGCTTCATCGAAAGAACTGAACAAGCTCAAAGCTTCGTTTCTTTTGATAATTTCTGCAGAATGCTGCACACATTCATCACAAATAAAAACACTGTTTGGACCTTCGATCAAGCTTCTGGCTTTAACTGCGGGCTTGCCACAAAAGGAGCAAGCCACGCTTTTCTTTGGATTAATTTTCTGACTCATTTCAATATTTTAATGAATTTTCAATATACTTATTTTGCTTCTTCAGTATCAGCTGGTTTGTCTATACTGATAGATTTTTCCAAAATTTTATCTACAATACCATAATCTACAGCTTCTTGCGAAGACATATAGTAGTCGCGGTCAGCATCTTTTTTAATTGTTTCAATATCTTTGCCGGTGTGTTTGGCTATAATATTATACAATACTTCTCTCATTCTGATCATTTCGCGAGTATAAATTTCAATATCAACAGATTGACCTTGAGTGCCGCCTGATGGCTGGTGCATCATAATTCTAGAGTTAGGCAATACATAGCGTTTGCCATTTTCGCCTGCGCAAAGCAATACTTGAGCCATAGAAGCAGCCATACCAATACAAATAGTAGATACTGCCGGCTTGATAAATTGCATTGTGTCGTAAATTGCTAATCCTGCACTAACGCTTCCACCTGGTGAATTGATATAAATATTAATATCTTTTGATGGGTCTTCGCTTGCTAAAAACAACAACTGAGCAATAACAAGATTTGCCATGTAGTCATCAATCGGACCGTTGATGAAAACAATTCTTTCTTTTAATAAACGCGAATAAATATCATAAGAACGCTCGCCGCGCGATGTTTGTTCCACTACTATCGGAATCAATTGATTCTGCATTTTACTTTCCTTTTTTTATAAAAAAACATGCTATCCATTAACGAATAACATGTTTGTTTCTTTTATTATAAAGTATTTATGATTTTAGTGAGTATGGTCGTGGTCGCAATTTTCGTCACATTCGTGATCGTGATCATGACCTAAATCAAACTCTTCTAATTCTTCGTTGTATGGACTTAGATTTTCGTTATATTTTTTATTATATTCTTCGAAGCTTACTTCGTTTGTTGTGCAAAAATCTAAAATATAATCATACAACTTTTTGAAAGTAGATTCAACGCGAATTACTTCATTGTCTTTTAGTTGTTCGCGATAGAGCATAGCCTGATCTGATGAATCGCCTTTCAAATATGGGAATTTGAAATCGATATAATCATCAATATCTTCAGCTTCTACTTCGATTTTTTCCATTTTGATAATTTTTTCGGAAATCAAGTGCCAGCGAACAGCATTTTCTGCTTGAGGCTTAAACAAATTGATCATTTGTTCGTTATCGGGCACATTTTCCATTTTATTTCTTTTCTTGAAATCTTCGTAAAGATTGCGTGAAGCATTCTGAACCATTGATTCAGGAAGTTCAACATCTTTGTGCATTTCAAGAATATTTTTTACTATTTGATTTTCCATTGCTTCGCGAGCTTTCAAGTTCCATTCGTCTTGAAGTTGGAAGCCAATTTCTTCTTTCAATTCATCGATAGTATTCAATCTGCCTTGAGTATTCATAGTAGCCAATTCATCATTGATTTCGGCTGGAATTACTTTTTTGACAGCTGTAATAGTAACGTGCATCAATTTGTCAGGTGCATTTTCTGATTCATCTTTAGCATTAAAGAAGAAAGTATCGCCTATTTTTAAATTGATAAATTTATCTCTCAAACCGGGTAGAATTGCCGGATCGTCTAAATACAAAGGAAGGTTTTGGTTTGTACCGCCAATCAATGGCAATTTTGATTCTTTATCAACTTCTTTGAAGTCTGCATCTACAACAAAACCAGTATTTTCGATTAATTCTTGCTCTTCGAATTTTGAATGACGTTTAGCAATATTATTGACAACTTCAATGATTTCTTCGTCTGTAACAACGTGAACAGGCTCATCGACTGTCATATTTTTGAAATCTTGTATATCAATATTGGGTTTTACTTCGAAATTGAGAATGACAGTAGCGCCATCATCAGTTTTTTTAATATCTTCCAAAGCCAAACCGCCAACGAACTCAATATTTTGTTCTTTAACGATTTTGCCGAAAGCTTCTTCAGCCATGTCCATTTGAGCATCGAATTCGACACGTGGACCATAATTCTTTTTAATTAGATTGAAAGGTACTTTGCCCTTGCGGAAGCCGGGCATTTCGATAGTTGGCTGAATTTTTTTATATTCATTGTTGAAAGCAGTTTCGAGCTCTTGATTGCTGAAGCTCAATTCTATTGTCTGCTTTACTCCTGTCGATGTTGAAAGCTTGCTTTCCAAGTAACATCCCTATACGATAAATCAATAATACTTTATTATATAAAAAAGTGCGGACGGAGAGACTCGAACTCTCATGGGTCGCCCCGCTAGATCCTAAGTCTAGTGCGTCTGCCAATTTCGCCACGTCCGCAGAATGAACTACAAAATTATGCATTTTTTTTCATTCCGCCAAATTATTTTAATTTTTCTTGTTTTTATCTTCTTTTATTTTATACTCAGAGCTGCATTTATTAATTTTGCTTATAATTTATAACTCTTTATTTGTTTGTTATGGATACTGAAATACTTATTATTGGTGCCGGTGTAGTTGGATTGGCTATTGCTTCCGAACTATCGGCAAATTATTCTAATATTGTTATTGTAGAAAAAGAAAAATCTTTTGGTATGGCTAGTTCTTCCAGATCCAGCGAAGTGATCCATGCGAGCATTTATTATCCTGCCAATTCTTTGAAAGGCAAATTATGCCTCGAAGGAAACGAGCTGCTCTATGATATTTGTTCAAAAAATAATATTCCCTTTCTGAACTCAGGGAAGTTGATTGTTGCGTGCAATAATGACGAAAAATCCAGATTAGAAGCTTTGCTCCATACTGCCAAAAGAAATGGTGCAAAAGGTGTTAGAATTGTCGATAAAGATGAAATATCTGAAATCGAACCCAATGTTTCGGCATTGGCGGCAATCTACTGCCCTAGCAGCGGATATCTCGATTCACATAAACTTATGGAATATTTTGAACGTAACGCTAAATCCAATTCTGTCGATATAGCCTATCAGCATGAACTAGTTGATATCAGCAAGATCGACGGTGGATTTGCTATTAAATTACGAGTTGCATCGGGCGAAACTTTTGAAATCAGTTCAAAAATTGTTATTAATTCTGCAGGATTGCATTCAGGAGAAATTGCTCATATTGCCGGTATAGACCAATATAAGTATGAGTATAAGATAAACTATCATAAGGGTATATATTACCGAGTAAATAAAAAACTGGACTTATATCCTAAAACTCTTATATATCCGGTGCCTCCGCTTGCAGGATCGGTTGGCGTGCATACTACTCCAGATTTGTATGGTGGTATGAGATTAGGACCACACTTTATTTGGTCTGATACAATTGATTATTCGGTTGATGATTATTATCATGATTATTTTTACGAATCAGCTAAGTCGTTTTTACCATTTTTGGAATATGACGACATAAGCCCGGATATGTCCGGTATTATGTCTGCTATACAGTCCCCAAATAAACCTGAATGGAAGGACTTTATTATTATTGATGAATCATTAAAAGGACTTCCTGGATTAATAAATCTAATTGGAATGGAATCTCCAGCTCTTACTGCTTCGCCGGCTATTGCAAAATATGTAGCTGCTATGCTGAAATTGTAAAAAAAAACAGATTCCAATTTTCTTTGAAATCTGATATTAGTATAATTTGCATTTAAGTATATTGATTGATTATATTAATAGCACAATTTTTTAATATCTCATTAAACAGTAATATCAAGAAAATAATTGTGTACTAAAGTAAATTATTAATTCTTTAATTCTTTAATTCTTTAATTCTTTAATCAACTCGTACCTATTTACTGAATCTTCAATTACAACAACTATCTGATCATTTTTTATCTTAG
>CAZBNQ010000086.1:0-9706 GCA_964493035.1 uncultured Hyphomicrobiales bacterium
CGAAGAAGATATTTGCCCTTTTAAAGTTGATGTTGCTGCTCTTTTTAGCAATGGTAACTTTATGATACTTAATAATCTATCTGATGTCAAAGGGCAGGAAAACGTTAAGCGTAGTATTGAAGTGGCTGCCGCTGGTGGTCATAATATACTCATGATTGGTCCGCCAGGCTCCGGCAAAACTATGCTTGCCAGCAGAATAGCCACAATTCTTCCTGACTTGACTTTAGACGAGTCGCTGGAAACCACAAAGATACATTCTGTTGCCGGTATATTGCCAAAAGATACTGCATTAGTTACATCACGTCCATTTCGTTCACCTCATCATACTATAAGCGATGCTGCATTAGTTGGTGGCGGTATGAATAAAATTCGTCCTGGCGAAATTTCTCTTGCCCATCATGGAGTATTGTTTTTGGACGAGTTGCCTGAATTTGCACGAAATGTGCTTGAAGTATTGCGCCAGCCTCTCGAAGATAAAAAAATATCGATATCTCGAACAAAAATGAGCATCGAATATCCTGCAAATTTTATGCTGGTTTGCTCGATGAATCCCTGCCCATGCGGTAATTTTGGCGATCAGACTAAAGAATGCTCTTGCTCTCCCCAACAAATTCAGAAATACTTGAGTAGAATTTCCGGTCCTTTGCTCGATAGAATTGATATTCATGTGGAAGTGCCTGCAGTGAGATATCAAGAATTATCGGACAATAGAGTGGGCGAAAGCTCTGAGCAAGTAAGGGCAAGAGTTATAAAAGCTAGAGAAATTCAATCTAATAGATTTAAGGCATCAGATGGTATTTTCAAAAATGCAGATATGAATTCTAAAGCTATCAAAAAATATTGCGAACTAGACAATTCCAGCCAGGAATTAATTAAAATTGCAATGACTAAATTAGGATTATCTGCAAGAGCTTATGATAGAATACTTAAAGTGTCTCGGACTATTGCAGACTTGGCAGATTCTGATTCGATACGTCCATCGCATATTAGCGAAGCGATTCAATATCGAAGTCTCGACAGGCAATATTGGAAATAATTTATCAAATAATTCTCGAGGTGTTTTCGTCAATGCCGCAATCATGGTTGATTTGAAAAGAATCCTGCTTATTGCAGGAGAAACCGGCAGAATAATGCTCGAAAATGGAGCAGAAACTTATAGAGTAGAAGAAGTAATTACTCGAATAAGTCATGGTTTAGGTGTTCATCACGCCGAAAGTTTTGTTACACCTACAGGAATTTTTGTTTCATTAACCGATATTAATAATAACACCTTAACTCTTGTCGAAAGAGTAAAACAAAGAAGCACAGATCTAGAGAAAATCACAAGAATAAACAACTTATCACGCAAAATTGGCACGATGGCTCATTCGATAGACGATGTAGAAGCCGAACTAAGAAGTATAAAAGCAATCAAAAAACTGCCTTCGAAGCTAATACTACCTCTATCAGCTGCAATGGCAGCATCATTTGCTTATGTGTATGGCGGTACAATTTATGATTGTCTGGCTGCATTCATGGTTGGCGGTTTGGTGAGACTTGCTACTATTCTGTTAGGGAATGCCCGAATGAATGATTTCTTCATCAATATTGTTGGTGGAGCTACTGCTGCTCTTTTTGCTTTGATATTCCATGCTTTAGGAATATCCGCAAGTATAGACAAAGTTATTATTGGCTCGATTATGCAGTTAGTGCCGGGACTTGCAATTACTAATGGTATTAGAGATACAATCACCGGAGATTTGCTTTCGGGAATAGCCAGATCGGTAGAGTCTTTCTTGATAGCCGTTGCTATTGCTGTAGGTGCAGGTATTGTATTGAAACTTTGGATAGATAATTTCTCGGTGTTGCTATGGTAGAAAAATCAATAATGGCATTTATTGCTACATTAGGATTTGGCTTACTAGTCAATATTCGAGGAAAAAATTTGCTTTTGGCTGCACTCGGTGGTGCAATCTCATGGTTTGCATTTCTGCTAATATCGTCCTATCATGCTTCAGTAGTTATATCATGTTTTATAGCAGCCATAATAGCAGGAGCATATTCCGAAATATTAGCCAGATCTATAAAAGTACCTGCCACAGTATTTGCAATTTGTGCTATAATTCCTCTTGTGCCGGGCAGCGGTATGTATTATACAATGTTTGAAGTTGTATCTAATAATATGGAAAAAGCTGCAATAAAAGGCTTTGAAACTATCTCAGTAGCAGGCGCTATAGCAGTTGGTTTATTTGTTGTTTCAGTTTTTACTCAAATAGTGAGATACTGGTATTCTCGCATCAAAAAGACAATATTTATCAAATAATCCGCCAAATCCTTAAAAAAAATCAAATTAAATTAATTAAATGTAATTGGAATTCGATTAATATTTTTAATTTTGTTTTTTGTTTAATGACAATTTTGAATAAAGGATAAAGCTATGGAATCGGAAGTATTATATAATTTCCTGAAAGAGATAGAGCTTTTTAAGGATTTGACAGATGATGAATTAAAACTTTTGATGGAAATCACAGAAGTTATCAAAGTAAATAAAGGTGAATTCATTTATAAAGAAAACACACCTCGCGAAAATTTATTTATGATTTTCGAAGGTACTGTTGAGTTATTCAAATCTGCACCAAATGGCAAAGAAAAGATTTTGCAAATATTTGGTAAATATGAATTTATTGGCGAAGGCGCAATGATGGAATCCTATCCACATTCAACTTCAGGAAGAACAACTGCAGACTCTACACTTGTAGTAATTAAACGCAAATCTTTAGAATCATTATTGGAAAAATATCCACAGATGGTTGGTAAGATATTTGCACGCATTGCAAGAGTAATTTCCCGCCGCATGAGAGTAACTTCCAATCAGGTAGTTGGCGCAGCCGCTCAATATCTATCAGGCAGAACTCGCTCCGAACACGATTTATTAGGCGATAGAGAAGTGCCTTATGAATTCTATTATGGTGTTCAGACTCTTCGTGGATATGAAAACTTTAATATTACAGGCATTCCAATCAGCCACTATCCAACTTTAGTAGTTGCTTTAGCTCAAGTAAAGATGGCAGCTGCAAAAGCAAATTGCGATCTTGGATTGCTCAATGAAAAAATTGCTAATGCAATTGTTCAGGCTTCTGAAGAAATCGTTAATGGCAAATGGCATATCCACTTTGTTGTGGATGTAATCCAAGGTGGTGCAGGCACTTCTACTAATATGAATGCTAATGAAGTGATTGCTAATAGAGCTCTTGAATTGATGGGCTACGAAAAAGGCCAATACGAACATTGCCATCCAAACAATCACGTAAACTTGTCGCAATCAACTAATGATGCTTATCCAACTGCATTAAATATTGCAACTGTTTACGAAACTAAAAACTTAATAAACGTTTTGAAGGAATTGATCCAATCATTCCGCAACAAAGCAAATGAGTTTTCTCAAATTATTAAAATGGGTAGAACTCAGCTTCAAGATGCTGTGCCAATGACTTTAGGCCAAGAATTCGAAGCTTATGCTGTAAACCTTGAAGAAGAAATTGCCAGATTAGAATCAAATGCTAAATTATTACTCGAAATCAATATGGGTGCTACTGCTATTGGAACCGGTATTTGCTCCGCTCCGGGCTATAGCGAATCAGTTGTAAAACATTTAGCAGAAATTACCGGCTTGAATTTGAAACTTGCTGCAAACTTAGTTGAAGCAACTTCAGACACAGGCGCTTTCGTTATTTTCTCATCTGCAGTGAAACGTTTGGCTGTTAAATTATCCAAAATCTGCAATGATTTGAGATTATTATCTTCCGGACCAAGATGCGGATTGAATGAAATCAATCTTCCTCCTATGCAGCCGGGTTCTTCAATTATGCCAGGCAAAGTTAATCCTGTTATTCCAGAAGTTGTAAATCAAATTGCATTTAAAGTAATTGGTAATGACTTGACAGTTACTTTAGCAGCCGAAGCAGGCCAATTGCAGTTGAACGTTATGGAACCTGTTATTGCTCAAAGCATATTTGAATCAATCAGAATGTTGATTAATGGTATCCATACTTTGAAGGATAAATGTATTGATGGTATTACAGCTAACGAAAAAATATGCCGTTCGTATGTCGAAAATTCAATCGGTTTGGTTACTGCATTAAATCCATATATTGGCTACGAAAATTCTACTATGCTTGCTAAAGAAGCTTTAGAAACTCATCGTGGCGTTTATGAATTGGTACTCGAAAAAGGATTGCTTCCTAAAGAAAAATTAGATGAAATTCTTTTACCTGAAAATATGATTAAACCTACTTTATTGTAGTTTTATTTGTTGTTGATTTTAAAAGCACCTGAAGTATTTGCTTTAGGTGCTTTTTTATTAAAGACTTAATTCAGATTATAAAGAGTCATGACAATTTGATTCTATTTAAAAAAAAATAGTATGTATTATCATAGTTAGTAAATTTTTAAAATTAAATTTTATCATTAATCATCAATAAATATTATAGCAAAAATTTTAAACTACTAAATTTAATATATAAAAAATTAATGCTATGTATCTAAATATAATATAGAGGTTTAGCCGAAAATGTTTGATTTGGCTAAAATATTTATTAGGGTTAATATTCTATATAAAACTGAATGAGCAAAAATAAAAAAAGTGTTTAAATAAAAGGACTTTGAAATGGCTAAAAGTAGTACAAAAGGAACAAAGAACGATACGAATTCGGCTGTATATACAATGAATTTTATGGGAAAGGAAATAGAAGTTGAGAGATCGTGCAAATTTGATATCGATGGATTTGATAAAAATCAGATCGTTGAATGGTACAAATTAATGCATCTTGGTCGCAAGCTCGACGAAAAAGCTGCTTTATATTTAAAAATGGCAAAAGGATGGTCCTATCACGCACCATTTGCAGGTCATGATGGTATTCAATTAGCACTGGGTTTATCTTTCCGTCAAGGCAAAGATTTCTTATTTCCATACTATCGTGATATGCTTACTTCGCTTGCAGGTGGGATTAGTCCTGAAGAAATTATACTTAACGGTTTGAGCAAAGACACAGACGTTGCTGGTGGCGGAAGACACATGAGCAACCACTTTGCAAAGCCATCAATTAGAATTCAAAATGTATCTTCATGCACAGGTAATCACTCACTTCATGCTACTGGTGTGGCTCGTGCAATCAAAAAACTTGGAACCGACGAAGTAGCGATTAGCTCTAATGGCGAGTCTGCATGCTCCGAAGGCTACTATTGGGAAGCTGTCAACGTTGCATGTTTAGAAAAATTACCTGTAATCTTTGTTATTCAAAACAATAAATATGGCATTTCAGTGCCATTGATCGATCAGACTGCAAACCAACAAGTATCTGATAATTATTCAGGTATGAAAGATCTAAAAATAATTAATTGCGACGGACGCGATCCGTTTGATTCATATAGAGCAATGCAAGATGCAATTAAATATGTTCAGTCCGGCGCCGGTCCTGCAATGGTTCATGCAGATTGCGATCGAATTGGTTCGCATTCCAATTCAGACAGGCACGAGCTCTACCGTTCGCCCGAAGAATTAGAAGCAGTGAAAAGACGTGATCCATTGATGCAACTTCGCTATTTGATTTTAGATAAGAAATTTGCTAGCGAAAAAGAATTGTTAGATATTGAAGAAGAAAATAAAAAGACTATCTTTGCTGCTGCTGATAAGGCAGAAGCTGCTCCAAATGCAGATGGCTCTACTTATACTCAATTCGTTATTCCTAGAGGTTTGTCAGAAAAAGGTGATAAAACCGAAACTCCAATCGATCCTGATGCTCCAAAAATTAGTTTTATTGAAGCTATTAATAAAACTTTGAAAGAAGAATTTAGAGCTAATCCCAAGACTTTCTTGTGGGGGCAGGATGTTGGAAAAGGCGGTGTCTTTAATGTTGTCAAGGGCATGCCGGAAGAATTTACAAAAGACAGAGTGTTTAATGCTCCTATAGCAGAAGATTGTATTGTTGGTACAGCCAACGGATTTTCCAGATTTGATAAAGATATTAGAGTTGTAGTAGAAGGTGCAGAATTTGCTGATTATTTTTGGCCCGCAATGGAACAGCTTATTGAATGCTCGCATGATTATTGGCGTACTCGTGGGCAGTTTGCTCCGAATGTTGTAATTCGATTGGCTAGTGGCGGCTACATACAAGGTGGATTGTATCACTCTCAAAATCTTGAAGCAGTTTTTGCAACTCAGCCAGGTATTAGGATTGTCAATCCTTCTTTTGCTGATGATGCAGTCGGTTTATTAAGAAATGCAATCCGTAGCGAAGGCACTACTATATTCCTTGAGCCTAAGTTTTTATATAACTTTAAAAATGCTTATGCTCCTACTCCTGACGAAAACTTTATCGTCCCATTTGGATCAGCCAAGATCCGCAAGCCGGGTAAGGATGTTACTATTGTTACTTATGGCAATGCAACTCATATTTCCTTGATGGCTGCCGAAGAACTAGAAAAAGAATCAATTTCGGCAGAAGTTATTGATTTGCGCTCAATTGCGCCTTGGGATAAAGAAACTGTTTTTGAATCTGTGATGAAGACTTCCAGATTGCTTGTTGCACACGAAGATAGAGTGGTTGGTGGTTTCGGTGGTGAAATTTCTTCGGTTGTAACTGAAGAATTATTCAGATATTTAGACGCTCCTGTGATGAGAGTTGGCTCTAAAAATACTCCTGTTGGTTTTGCTAAGACTTACGAAACTGCTATCCTTCTAAACAAAGATGATGTGAAAGAAGCTGTCAAAAAACTTAGAAAATATTAGAATTTCTGATTCTAACTCCAATAATTATGAAAAGCTGTATTTTATATGCAGCTTTTTTTTTATCTTGAGCTGAATATTTAATTTTGAATTTATTCTTCTTTTATGTATTTTGTTGAATAATCATAACTATTAATAAATAATGGTTTGAAAAATGAAACAATTTCTGATATTTATTTTAATTGCTATTTCTTCTATCAACGTTTATTCTCAAACTCCAGATTTGGTAAAGTTAATCAATGAAGGTAAAGGATTTAATAAACTATCTATGTATGAAAATGCTGTCAATTCATTAAAAAATGCCATTTCAATTGAAAAAAAATCACCCGAAGCAAATGATGAATTAGCTTTTGCCTATTTCGGATTAGGAATGTATAAAGAAGCTATCAAATGTTGCGACAGAGTGCTCGATAATGACGATTATGATAGGCAGAGAGCTTATACAATTATGGCAAGATCTTATGAACTTTTGAAAAAATTAGGTGATGCCGAAGATACTTATGAAGATGCAATCGAAGATTATCCCAATAATCTGAATTTTAAAAATGGGCTTGCTTCGGTGCTTATAGCAGCTAAAGAATATGAAGATGCTGAAAAAATACTTAAAGAAGTGATTAATAAAGATAAGACTCAAAGCAAAGCTCATTATTTACTCTCGCAAATTAATTATGCGTATGGACTTAGAGTAAGAACTCTATATTCCACGATGTTTGCTCTTCTGATTGAACCCAATTCTCAAAATACAAGAAATTATATTGCTAATATAGAGCATATGTTCAATTTGAAAGATAACAGATTTATTGGATATTTGAAATTTATTGAACAAAATAATAATATTTATGTATTTTTTTACGATCTCTCTAATGAAGATCCGGACTATCACGAACCTGAAGAAGTTATTCGAGGAAATGTTTTCGCAAATATTGAGAAAGGCTATACAGTCGATTCATTTAAAAAATTTAGAAATGATATGGAAACTTTTATGATATCTTTAAAAAAATGTAAAGAATTTAAAGATAATTTCTGGGCAGATAATTACACAAAAAAGTTTATTGAATTGTATGATAATTACTTGATTGATGCCTTTAGTTATTATATTTTGCAATCTAAATATCCTCAAGAATTCAATAAATGGGCTAATGAAAACCCCGGGGCATTAATTGATTTCAAGAAATGGCTTACAAAAGAAGGAATAAAAAATTGAATACTATGAACATAAAATCGAAAGAAATACTTGAATCTTACATTCAAAACGTAAACAAGTGGACTATCGAAATTGATAAATATACAGACAGTGAATATTATAAGAAATTTGGAAGCAAGAAGTGGTCTATAAGCGAAATTATGAGTCATCTGATTGCTACAGCTAATATTTGTGCTCAAAAATCCATCGATTGTTCGAATAATTTAGGCGAAAAAAGAAAAGCAGGAATTAAAACAATGATGTTTAGTATGATGGATTCCTTTCCTCCAATTAGAATCGAGATAAAAGAGATTCCGGTAGGATTAGAGTCTATGTATAATCCTGAAGAACTAAGCAAAGATGATGCAAAAAAAGGACTTAATGCAACTATTGAATTGATGAAAAAAGCAGAATCAATGCTGAAGCAAGCAGATGAAAATATTAGAATAAAACATTGGGCTGCTGGCGATTTTAATGCTTTCCAATGGTTTAAAAGTGTTGAAATGCATCTTAGACATCATTTCCGTCAAAAAGAAAGAATTGATAAGTTATTGAATAAATAGAGAATTACAAATGTCTCACAAGCATAATTATGAATTGAACTTGCACTGGACAGGCAATTTAGGTCTTGGTACTATTTCATATGATGAGTATGGAAGAGATTTTATAATAAGTGGAGGCAGCAAGCCTGAATTATTTGGCTCATCAGATCCTGCGTTTAGAGGCGATACGAGCAAATATAATCCTGAAGAATTATTGCTTGCAGCTCTCTCAAGCTGCCATATGCTTTGGGTTCTTCACTTATGTGCTGATTCGGGTATTATTGTTGTCGAATATAAGGATAAGCCAAAAGGAGTGATGATTATAGATCAAAACAATGCCGGCGCTTTCAAAGAAGTCATCTTGTGTCCTGAACTAGTTATAAAAAATAGTGATAGGATAGATGATATTAGCAAAATACATGCAAAAGCTGCGAAATTATGCTTTATTGCCAATTCTGTTAATTTCCCTGTAATTCACCGGCATTGTGTTAGGATTGCTGAATAATTTTTTATTAAATATTATTCCAAATTAAATAACAATCCAAATCTAAACTGAAAATAAGTATAAATAGATACTAAATCATCATCCTTGTAGTAAACATAATCGTTGTCTATCATAAAATGTGGTGTATAGCTTGCTTCAAGTTGAGCCAGTACTTTTTTTGCTACTCTGATAGAAGTTCCAACGAATGGCTTTAATTGAATAAGCGAAGCAGAAGAGCTTGACACATTTTTGTTATAATCAATTAAGTCCTTAGGATAAGAATCAAATTTATGGACTGGACCGAGAGATAATCCACAATAAAATGAAGTGCTTTTGGTTGGATTATGGAAATAGTATTTTACGCCAATATTAAGCCCAATTGATTGCATTGTTTCTACTGCATCAATATAACGAGTGAAGCTGAAATAGTTGTAATTTAGATCGCTACAAATTGAAAATTGTCTTGTCAAAAGAATTTCAGCATTAGCAGAACTGCTAAATCCAAGAGAATAGTTGTGATTATATTCTGAATCAAACATCATCCCGCCTATCTGAGCACCGAGGAGGAAGTCGCCTTTATCAGCTCTAAGCGATGAGCTTAAAAAGCTGATAAATAAAATAAAAGAAAAGAATAAATGCTTCATAGTACCATAGAAATTTATTAAAAAAAATGTCGTTTTACGAAAAAGAAATATGTAAAAAATATTATTTAATTTTCTAAGATATCAGTTTGG
>CAZBNQ010000087.1:0-9569 GCA_964493035.1 uncultured Hyphomicrobiales bacterium
CGTCAAACTTTTCATTATCATATAATTTTACTGCCGAATTAAATTCATCTTTAAATTTTGATGTTGAACTAACTTCATTATTTTCATTCAAAATAATATAAGTTGTATCTCTAAATCTATCCTTACGATTTGAATTATCAATTTTTGTTATTTTAGCCTTAGGCAACTTTTGATAAGTGCTATCGGCTTTTTTAGAATTGTCTGATTTGATCTTTGCCGTCGATTTCGTATTAGCAGTTTTAGCTTTCTTGCTCGAATTAATTGATCTAACATTAGAGCAACTAAATAGCACTAATACACTTAATAACATGACTAAATATTTCATATCCATCCTCTCTTATTTAGAGGATATTATCGGCTAAACTTGATAATTCTTTAACAAATCACGAGCTATTACTATATGTTGAATTTCTGAAGTACCTTCATATATTTCTGTTACCTTTGCATCTCGGAGCATACGCTCAACTTGGTACTCTCTTACATAACCATAACCACCATGAATTTGAACAGCTTCGCGAGCAACATCAAAAGCAGTAGTCGATGCGAATAATTTGGCTTCAGAAGATTCTCTATTGTGCTCCTTGCCCATATCTCTAAGATAAGCAGCTTTATAGATAAGTAATTTTGCAGCATCGATTTTCATAATCATCTGTGCTAATTTCATTTGAATCATTTGATGCTCGGCAATGGCTACACCAAATGTTTTTCTTTGCTGTGAATACTTGAGTGCAGCTTCGAAAGCGCCTTCAGCAATTCCTGCAGCTTGAGAAGCAATACCAATTCTGCCACCTGTAAGACCTTGCATAGCAATATAAAAACCGTCACCAACTTTGCCTATTAGATTTTCTTTTGGCACTTTAACGTTAGTAAGACCAATCGAACAAGTATCGCTAGAGTGCATACCCATTTTGTCTTCATTTGCGCCTGGCTCTATACCTGGAGAATCTCTATCGACAATAAAAGCAGCAATGCCTTTGTGTTTTATCTCAGGATTAGTCTGTGCAAACACAATATATAAACCTGCATGAATACCACTTGAGATCCAATTTTTTGTCCCATTCAAAATCCAATACTCACCATCAAATTCTGCACTAGTCTTTTGATCGCGAGCATCCGAACCGGCTTCGGGCTCGCTTAAGCAATAAGCACCGAGCAATTCTCCGCTAGCAAGACGAGGTAAATACTTATCTTTTTGAAAATCATTTCCAAATTTTTGTACAATCCAATTGACTAAAGAATTGTGGACAGACACAATAATTCCAATAGAAGCATCCACTTTGCAAATTTCCATAAGAGCAAGCACATAGCTAATGTAATCCAAACCGGCACCGCCATATTTTTCGTCTACCATCATACCCATAAATCCAATTTCGCCAAGTTTTTTGACAATATCTGAAGGAAAAATTGAATACTTATCTCTTTCGATAACGGTTGGAGCAATCTCTTCGCGAGCAAATTTTCGGGCAGTATCTTGAATCTGCAATTGAATATCTGAAAAATCAAATGAAATCATCACAATCCTCAGTAATAACTAGTAATATAAAATTATTACGAATGATTTTTTAATTAATTGCATAAGTTTTGTTAATTATTTAGCCACACGTAATTATTTTGCTACTTAATGATTAGCAAATTTCTCTATTTTTACTAACTATGATTAAAAATAATTGGCATAAGTTTTGCGTTTATTGCACTATATGTTAATATGGAGGACGAATGTCAATTTGGTACAGATGCAAAGGTGGTGTTTGGTGTGAATTCCAAAAGCTTGATATCAATCATGAATATCTAAAGAATTTGGAAGGTGTATATGTTATTTGGACCGGGATGAAAGACAGAAAGGTCTTAAGAGTAGGTTCAGGCAACATTAGAGCTCAATTATTAGCTTTAAAAAAAGATATAGCTATCCAAGCATTTTCACATTTAGGACTATATGTGACATGGGCAGAAGTTGGATCGATTAGAAGAGCCGGAGTTGAAACATATTTGTTCAATAATTTAAAACCAAGCTTTATGAGTTATACTCCATCAGCAATTCCAATAAAAATTGTATATCCTTGGGATGAAGAATACGAATCTTAAAGTTTTTCATCACGCAAAAATCTAATTTTTTTCCGCGCTTCTGTTAGATATATAGATCGCGGATATTTTATTAATATGTCATTATAATATTTTAGTGCTGTCTGCTTGTCATTCATTTTTGTATAATTATCTGCAATAGTCATTAAAATCCAATCTCCATAAATTGATTCGGGATAGTCTTTCAAAAGCTCTTCAGCATAATCGGCAGATAATTTATAATTCTTTCTTTTGTTTTCTATTTCAATCATATTTTTAAGCGAAAGCTCTGCAATATCTTCGCCTGATTGTTCTTTAGAAATTTGACGGAATAATGATATTGCTTCATCATATTTTTCAGCTTTTAGATTTAATTCAGCTTTAGCAAAATCATTGAGAGCTTTGACTAACTGCTTGTTAGTTTCGATAAATACATATTTATTCAAAGCATCATTTGCTACATCAGATTCAGTATTTTTTGATAAAATTCTATATAATGTAGATGCAGAATCGGCATTGCCATTATAATATAATAAATCTGCCAATCCATATTCTGCTTTTAGAGATTCTTGATATAATTGATTTTTATATTGAATAATAATGTTACGATAAAGTTTTTCGGCTTTTTCTAATTCTAAATTTTTAATATATAAATTAGCTAAAGTCAGTCCTGCTTGTGAAGCAAGATTAGGAAATTGACGTTCTTTAAATAAATTTGAATATTCTGTTTCTGCCAGTTTATAATCTTTCAAAATATTTTCAGCCAAATTTGCAATTCTAAGTCGGCTTTCTGCTGAATGCATCGAGCCTGGATAGTCCTTTATTATGCTTCTGTATCTATCAATCAAATCATTTGCTTCATTAATTGTCATGCTAGACTTGCTTTCGATAATTGCTTCCATTGTGCGGGCATAACCATACAAAGCAGCTTGGGAGTAGGGCTGACTTCTTCCCTGGTCAATTAATTTGGAATAGGCTTTTTGAGCAATTTCATACTGACCATCACGTCGAGAATCCTCGGCAAATCTATAAATCTCGCCTCCCCTTGCATTTTTAAGTTCATCCATTCTTACGTACAGATCAAGCGACTCTTCAAACTTATTGACAGATCTTAAAAACCAAGCATATAACTCAATAATCATTAGATTATTGAAATTTTGTTTAGTCTTTTCATTCAAATATGATTCAATAAATTTGTTTGCTTCATCGCTACTCATTAGAGCATAAATTCTGCCTTGTGCTTGTGCTAAATTATAATCTTTTACAAATACTTCATATATTTGGGGCAATCCTTCTTTATAATTACCAGTTGCAATAAAAAGCTTTATAATCAAATCTGAAAAAATAAATTTATCTTTAATTATATCCCTTCCATCTTTAAGCAGTTTAATTGCCTTATCATATAATTGTAATGATACTTGGGTTTGAGCAATAAATTGATAAGCTTCAGGACGCTTTTCAAACAATTTAATACATTCTTCCCAGGTATCGTTAGCATCAGAAGTCTTTCCTATTCTCCAATATAATTCGCCAAGCAATGCATAAGTTGGTACATTTTTAACTTTCTCAAGTCTGTCTTTAACGATAGGAATCATATCGTTAAATCTATTCATAGCTTTCATAGATCTCACATAACCTTCGAAATAAGGTTCTTGAGAAATATCAGAGCTTAATAATTCTTTATACAATCGAGAAGCATTTTCGAAATCACCACTCTTTTCGTAGGATTCAGCAAGTTTGAATTTTTGCTCGTTTACTTGAGCAATTGCTCCAGTAAAGCCAAAAACTAAAAATATTATTATAAGAAATTTATTCATTATTATTCCGAAATTCACATCAAAAAAATTGCAATATAATCAATAATAGCAATATTTGACGGAAGCATTATTCTATTGTTTTACAAAAAAAGGTTTGCCTGAATAAACAAGCAAACCTTCGATTGGTTACAGTTTAGATTATTTTTTCACATTTTTCAATTTGGCAAATGTAATTTCAGTCTTTTTAGAAAGTTTAGTATCTACCTTTCTTTCAGTTAAAGGACCATCATAGAAGCCTGAATATTCTTCAATAACGATTTTATTTTTATCAAATGTTTTGATTTTTGTATCATTTAGAGAATATCTTATTGCCCCATAGCAATAATGTTCGTTTTTCTTATCAGCATATAAGTAAAGATTATTAATAGGACCTTCGAAACCGAAATCATACCATTTAAAGAGTTTAGCATCGTGGAATCTGTCAAATTTCTTTGTTGCTGAATTATATTTATGATCTTCAACTGATTTTACTTTATCATTTTCATAAGTGAAAGTAATTTTGGTATTCAGATCTGTAAGAGAGTCGCATTTTTCGTTTGCATAACCAGTAAGAGCAATCAATTGACCTTTGTCATTTTTTTCTGCAACAAACCATTGACGGTCTGCATCGTGTTCGCAATCAGGTTTTGTAGTAAAAGTATAAATTGGAAAACCTTCTTCGTCAAATTTAGTGATAGTAGTCAAAAACACCATTCCTGGTTTGAGACTTTTTTCTTCTTTAGTAGCTTTTTTATCGGCTTGAATTTCATCATAAACATCTTTTGTGAGATAGTCAGTCGAATATTCAACGAAGTAAATTACAGGTTGATTACCTTTTGGAAGATATTTTTTATCAGGAAGGAATCTTAATTTGTATTTTGAAGTAATTTTGCTTCCTTCGATATTCTTGAAATCAGCATCTTGCGAATATTTAGTAACTTCTTGAGAAACAAGAACAGAACCGATATAGTGGTATTTGTATTCAGCTTTTTTATTTTCGTCTTTAAGTTCGCCGTCGTAAGTAGTTTTTTCTATTACCAAGTAAGTATTCGGATCGTATTTAGTAACAACAGTGCTGCTAATAATATCCATTTCTTTAGTCACCTCTGTTTTAGGCATTTTATTTTCATCGAAACTGCGTTCGATATATTTAATAACTGTGCCGGTTGAATCTTTATAAAGAGCCTTAGACCAAAAGACGTCGCTATCAGAAGCATAAACGTATTCAACAAATTCACTTTCTACAATATTGTTGTTAAAAGTTTCGACTAATTGAGATTTTACTCTAATTAATTCATTATTAGAATTTTTTTTTGGAGGCTGGCAAGAAACAACTAATGCAGCGAGAAAAAGAGTAAACATCCATCTCATAAACACTCCCAATATATAATGCACATAAAAAAATGTAATATACAAAAAGCTAATATTCAAAACTAAAAAAATTTATACTCGTTTTTTATTAAATTTGTAATATGTTTAATATATAAAAAATGAAATGATATGAAGATACCGGCATATGTACCGCAATTATTGACAAAACACGTAAATGATGTTTTGCATGTGATATATTTTGATGAGGGAAAGATTGGAATCAAAAGTGGGACTCTATTGATAGTAAATGCTAACTCGATTGTATTAAACTTAGCCGGAGAATCAACAAAGCAAGAAATAAGTTTTTTCAAAAACGACCAAGTATCTGTTTTGAATATATATAATCGTAATTATATAGACTTAATGAATGCAAAAGCAACTGAACCATTATCTGAAAAACTAAAAGTAAGAGATATAAAGAAAATAATTTTGAACAATTTACGACCATTAATAGGTAAAGAAATTACAATGGTTAGCAAAGTCGATAATAAATTGACTGCAAGCAAAGGATTATTGTCTAATATGGGTATAGCAGGAGCTTCAATCAAGCCTGCACCATTTTATAATTCCGAACTTGATATGAACTATAGAAATATATTTCATATTTATTCTGCTGAAAACATTGATTTATTAAATGTAAAAATTGAAAAAGGGGCGTAAATGTCTTGGTTTGTTCGCTCAAAAAGCAATATAGAAAAAAAAGAACTCAAAGAAATGCCCGACGGGTTATGGACTAAATGTAGTTCTTGCGGTGAAATTATTTATAAAAAGCAGTTGGAAGACAATCTTTTCTGCTGTCCTAAGTGTAATTTTCATTTCAGAATCGGCGCAAGTGAATATATAAATATCATATTTGATGATAATTCATTTTTTGAAACCAATACTGAAATTAGATCGGCCGATCCATTAAACTTTACTGACAGCAAGCCATATGCTTCCAGATTGGAAGATACTTATTCTAAGACTAATTTGAATGATGCCATCACAACCGGAATCGGAACAATTAATGGTAGAAAAGTATCATTTGCTTGTATGAATTTTAATTTTATCGGTGGCAGCATGGGAGCTGTTGTTGGCGAAAAAATTTTCAGAGCCATAAAGACAGCAATTAATGAAAAATGCCCATTGATAATAATTTCGAGCAGTGGTGGTGCTAGAATGCAAGAAGCTGCTTATTCGCTTATGCAAATGGCAAAAACTAGTGCAGCTCTAAGCGAACTTTCAGAAGCTAAATTACCTTATATTTCAATTCTTACTGACCCAACAACTGGCGGTGTTACTGCTTCTTTTGCTATGTTAGGCGATTTAAACATCGGCGAGCCGGGGGCTTTGATTGGGTTTGCAGGGCCTAGAGTAATTGAACAAACTATTAAGAAAAAATTACCTGCTGGATTCCAAAAATCTGAATTCCTTCTCGAAAAAGGTTTTCTTGATATGATTATTCATCGCAAAGATTTGAGATCTAAATTGAGTTCAATTATCAATTGGTTCTAATTTTTTAATTACAAAAAGAACTGTTGAAGCACAATAATGGCGTTTCAACAGTTTTTTTTGTAACTTTTCTCCTTGCCTGATTGTTTTAATACAAATGTCAATTTAAGGATAATGGGAATGAAGCTAATATTTGTAATATTTATACTATCTTTTATTTATATTTCTAACACAAAAGCTCAACAAAATGAATTAGTAGAAGTATTGCGTCAATTTAATGAAAATACTTATAGTCCAATAATTTATACATCTTTTGGATTCCCTTTTGCAGTTTATTCAAAAGATTTCGAAAATGCATATAAAAATTATCTAAAAGGCGGAGAGATTGAATTTCAATCAAGCAATTTGTATAGTGCAGGTGTAAAATTTTGGATAGCAGAGAAACATAGAATCGGATTTAATGCAAACTTTGTTAATATTAATTATTGGGATGAATATTACATACAAGGACAAGTATCACATGTATATCGATATATTTCAAATTCATTTGATGCAAATATGTTTCCAATGTTTGCTACTTACGACTTTATCCCCTACGACAAGCAATTCAGATCCTATATAGGAGGAGGATTTGGAATGACAGTATCAGCAATTAGATGGAGCGAAAATGTAAATTCGACCTATCAATACGAAAAACGAAAAAGCGGCGATATTTATAAGAGCACACTGTTTTCTCCATCTATTAAGCTTCATGCAGGAGTAGAATTGGGTTTTGATAAAAATCCATCAAAAAAGTTTTTGGGTAGCTTTTTCTTTGAATTCGATTATTATTATTCACTTAGAAAAGCTGAAATATTCAAAAATTTGGAATCCAAAATATCAGACTTTCCAAAAGAATTAAAAGAAAGCTATGAAATACTTCCAGGGCAACTTTCATTAAACTTAGGATTAACATTTAATTTGAATCCTGTTCAAAAATAATCTAAAACATTTTTTATACTCTTCCGTGTAAATATATGGAAAAGGTTTTTAAGCGAATGTAAAAGGAATGTTAATCTTAAGGATTAACAACCCGATACTAAGTGATTTATAAACGTTAAATAGCGAGGTAGCTATGCAAACTCATGTAACTTTCAGACACTTCAAAGGACAACATCCCGAATTACACACCGCAGCAGAAGATGCAGCAGTAAGCTTAGGCAAATATCATGATGGAATAATTAGCACAAATGTCGAATTTATCAACGATAGTATGAAGACGGTCGAATTTACTGTTCATCTGCAAGGTTCTACACTCAAAGCGGCTGAAAGTTCAGACGATTTTCACAAGAGCCTTTTCGAAGCTCAAGACAAAATCGTAAGGCAAATTCAAAAGTACAAGACCAAACACATCAGTGCAAGAACAAAGGAGACAAATATACTCTAATATAAAGGGGCTTTTTAAAGCCCCTTTTAAATTATTATTCATCCTTCAACGTTATTTTTATTTTATTATTTAATGTTTTATTATAATTTGTATTTTTTTTCCTCACTTTTTGTGGAAATATTTTATGAAAGAATCTACTCTTCATTCTTTATTGCATAAAGCCGAAGAACTCAAAGTTGTCGAGTTCCTTCAGGAAGTTATCGGATTTGTTAGAGATATTAAACCTTTGCTCGAAAATGTTAATGTTTCTGTGGCTGATAATCTAGCCAAAATGCCTCAAGCTACTAAAAAACTATCTAAAGTTACTGAAGCTACTGAAGTAGCTACTACTGAAATTATGAATACTCTTGATGGTGTTTTTGATAAGACTTCGAAAATCTCTAATTGTTTAGATAAAATTACTATTAAAGAAGAAGAATTGATTTATAAAAATGAAGCTGATAATTTAATTAATGCTATTAATGATGATGCTACTTCTATTATGATGGCGCTTCAAGTGCAAGATATTACTTCCCAGCAAATTGCTGCTGTCAATCATCTTTTAGAAACTATGAAAGCAAAACTTGCCGGATTAATTCAAAATTTTAATATGGGCGAAATTTCTGAAATTATTCAGGACAACGATCCTGCTGTCAAGACTAGTCATCTTCATAGAGAAATTGCTTTCGATCCGGATGCTGTCGATGCTATTTCTAATAAACATGATAGGCAGGATATTGTCAATCAAATTATTGAAGCTCACGAAAATAATGACTTTGATAAAATTGCCGATTTGGAATCTAAAAGCTCTCAGGATGATATTGATACTCTTCTTGCCGAATTCAACAGTCCTGAATCCAACTCATTCAGCGAACATGAGTTAGACTCTAGTTCTGAAGAGTTTTCTCAAGATGATATTGATGCTTTATTTGGTAAATAATTTGGTAAATTACTGTGGATGACAAATTTAAAAATCTTTTAGAATTAGTAAACGATATTCAAGAATCTAATAAATTTATTAATGTTACCGGCAGCTTTGGCACCGGTAAAACTTTTTATATTGAGCAACTTATCAATCATGCTAGTGAATATAGTGCTTTTGATGCTATAATTTATAATCAATCATCCGAATATCATTACTATTTTCATGAATTTATTTATGATTTGACTTCCAACTTTATTCCAATTAATGTTAATTTCCAATCAGATCCAAAGGAATCGGAATATAATCGTAGCTATTTTCATCAATTGTTGAATAATGAAGTAGATACCAATCTATTCACTCCAATTCAACGAAACCAAATTCTTTATTCAAAATTTGAACATGATTTTTTTAAAGATAAACATTATAGTGTAAAAATTCCGGATTCTTTTGCAGAAAAATTAAATCGCGATGATTTAAATTTTTTGAATGATGCATTTCGTGTAGGTACTGAAACTCTGATAATTGATATTCTAAATCATTTTATCAATTTGCATTCACGTCAAGAATTGGAATTACCAAATGC
>CAZBNQ010000088.1:0-9546 GCA_964493035.1 uncultured Hyphomicrobiales bacterium
ATACAATTACATCTTTACAAATTACATTTTTCCGTATAAAATCTTATCAAGAGAAATAATTACATTAATTCTTAGTAATTCTTTTACGTTCGATTAATTCTTTTAAAGGATTTATATGTTTTATAAAAATTAACATGCATATCAAAGATGAGAAGATTTTATATTCTGATTCATCAAAGTAATAATGAATATTTATAAGTGAGAGGAATTTATAAGGAGCAAAAAATACTAGAATGGCACTCATCAAACTAGCAAAAATATTTGCCAAATGTATATCTTTTTCGATTATATAATAAGCGATAATCCACATTAATATCCACAATATTAGAGTAAATGGATTGACTACTAATATTGCACCTGCAGCTGTAGCTAATCCTCGCCCACCTTTTAATTTGAGAAAAATTGAATAATTATGCCCCAATACTACAAACAATGCAGTTAGAAGCATTATTTCAAAAGATCCCCAGCCCAGATATTTGCTGATTTGAACTGCCGCTACACCTTTAATAAAGTCGAGAATAAAAACTAATATACCTATCAATTTTGAGCCACTCACTTCGTAGCTGTTCATTGCTCCGACATTTCCGCTGCCAAGTTCTGTAATTTTTTTATTCAGTTTCTTTTTTATCAATAGAAATGCAAAAGGAATACTGCCTATTATATAAGCTATACTTATACTTAGCCAAAAATTCAAATTCGATATTAAATTAAAACAATCCATTAATTTTCTGTTTTTAATAATTTCATTTGAATTAATGATATAATTATCAATATAATGAACAATACCACAGCAATAGCAGAGGCATAGCCCATCATATCACCTTTTTCGAAGGCATTCACAAACACTTCATATACCAATGTGGTTGTGGAATTTAAAGGTCCACCTTTAGTCATTACATATATTTCTATAAATACTTGAAAAGATTTAATCACATTCATAACCAAAACAAACAACATTGTAGGTTTGATCAGAGGGATAGTAATCATCCAGAATTCTTGCCAAGCATTGGCTCCGGCAGTTTTTGCATAATTATACAAGTCATCGCTTATTGTCTGCATCCCAGCCAAAAATAATATCATATAATAACCAACTGATAGCCAAATATCCATAGCCATGATTGCGGGAAGGGCTGTTGATGTCTCCATTAGCCAGCCTTTTTCAGGATATGGCATACCCAATATTGATAAGATAAAATTAATATATCCTGTTTTTGAATATAATATTGTGAATATCAATGAAATGACCACCATCGATGTTACACTTGGCAAAAAGAATGAGGCTCTAAAAAATTCTTTAAATCTTACAAACTTATTATTGAGCAAAACAGCCAAAAAAAGTGAAATTGCAGTTGTAATCGGAACAGTTATAAAAGTGAATAAAGCAGTATTTTTTAATGCAATCAAAAACACATCATCATTAAAAAGCTTTTTATAATTCTTAAGTCCTACAAAAACAGCCTGATTAGTCAGTGTCTTATAATCTGTAAAACTCAGCCAAAAAGCATGAATCAAAGGATAGAGCCAAAATACCAGGAAAGTTATTATCCATGGCATTAGCAACAAAATCATAAAGTTTTTATTTCTATCCTGCAATTTCATTTGCAAATTCCTTTAGCCTTTTCAACAACAACTCCAAAGGCAGTCCTACAATATTATAATAACAGCCTTCGATATGGTCAACAAAAAACGCACCGAAATCATCTTGAATACCATAAGCTCCGGCTTTATCCATTGGAGAACCTGAATCTATATAATCCCAAATTTCTTCTTCAGATAAAGGACGAAAACTTACTTTAGTGCATTTATAATCAGATAAATATTTTCCTGTTTGCGATTCGACTAAAGCAATACCGGTATATACTTCATGAGTATTATTGCTCAAAGTGGACAAAAGCCGATAGGCATCCTCCCTATCCAAAGGCTTGTTTAATATTGTATCGTTAATAACTACAATCGTATCAGCTCCAATCACAAGCGAATTCATTTTGAGCGAATTAGCAATATGCTGAGCTTTATGCAGCGATAAAGTTTTTACATAATCAATTGGATGCATATTATCGGGCATAGATTCATCCAAGTCAGATGGAATAATATCAAAAGGAACACCCAATAAAGAAAGAAGCTTGCTTCTGCGAGGAGATTGAGAAGCAAGCACCAAAGGTAAATTTATATTCAAAAACGAATGTTTCATTTTATTCTCAATATTCAATACCCTGATTTAGTATTTCGGCTCTTTCAGCTATTTGAAGACTTTCGATAACCGAATCCATATCGCCTTCAATAATTTCTTTTAGCGAATAATTTTTACTTTCGCCTTCGAGTCTGTGGTCAGTAACCCTATTTTGAGGATAATTATATGTCCTGATTTTTTCAGATCTGTCGCCTGTTTTAATCATAGACTTACGGTTAGAAGCAATTTCATCTTGTTGTTTTTTAAGTTCCATTTCATAAAGTCTGGATCTTAATACTTTCATTGCTTTTTCGCGATTTTTAAGCTGAGAGCGTTCATCTTGGCAAGCAACCACAATACCGGTAGGAATATGAATCATTCTAACGGCAGTTTCGACCTTATTAACATTTTGCCCACCGGCTCCACCAGATCTATAAATATCAATTCTGAGGTCTTCTTCTTTGATCTCGATATCTACATCTTCGGCTTCAGGCAAAACAGCCACAGTAGCAGCAGAAGTATGCACACGACCACTAGCTTCGGTTTCGGGCACTCTTTGCACACGATGCACACCAGATTCAAACTTCATCAAGCCATAAATATCTTCGCCGGCAATAGAAAACACAACTTCTTTAAATCCGCCGCGTTCGCTTTCGTTATAATCTATTAATTCTACTTTAAAGCCTTTTCTATCAGCATATTTTTGATACATACGGAAGAGATCGCCAGCAAAAATACCAGCTTCGTCGCCGCCTGTACCTGCTCTAATTTCGACGATACAGTTTTTCATATCATTAGGATCTTTAGGAATCAAAAGCACTCTAAGCTCTTCTTCCATCACTTCTCTTTGAGCACTCAATTCATTGAGTTCTTCATAAGCCATTTCTCTCAATTCAGGCTCAGTATCTTTAGAGTCAATTAATTCTTTCGAAGAATCTATATCATTTATAAGCTTAACATATTTTTCTGCAGATAAAGCAAGCGGAGTCATGCGTTTAAACTCGCGATTGATCTCAGTATAACGCTTAAGGTTGCTTGTAATATCCGGATCGTTAAGCATTTCTTTCAAAGAGTTATATTTTTCAAGTATAGACTTTAATTTTTCGTACATATAAAATAACCACAATAATTATGTAATTAATAGGATTACAAAAATAAGCAAAAAACTTGAGACAATAATAACAATAATAAGAGGATATAAAAAACGAACCCGCGGATGGGACGTCCGCGGGTTAAAGAATCATTGGAATAGGTTCGAGAAAATCAGGTATTAAAATCTGGGCTTTTCGTGATAATGAGTATGCAACAAATGATGCGATACTTCGCTCAACGGTTTGCCAAGATATCTTTCGTATATCCTTGTTATATCAGGATTTTCGTGAGATTTACGCAATGATTTGCCTTCATCTTCTGCATAAATAGCATTTATGCGTTTAAGTCTGACAGCATCATCAGTAAATCTTGGCTGCCCGCCGCCGCCAATACAGCCGCCCGGGCAAGTCATTACTTCGATAAAGTGGAATTCCTCGCCTTTCTCGATAGCTTCAAAAAGTTTGCGTGCATTATGCAATCCATGTGCAACACCTACTTTTACTTCCACTCCTTCTAGGAATGACCATTCTTCTACAGCACCTTCAATTTTGAGAGCTGCACGCTTGACACCATCCAAGCCCATTAATGGCTCTAAGTGGAGGTTTTCTGTCGGCAATTCTCTTCCGGTTACTATTTCATAAACTGTACGAATAGCAGCTTCCATCACTCCGCCTGTATTAGCAAAAATATCTGCAGCACCGCTGGATAGTCCTAATGGCGAATCCATTGGGTTGTCAGGTAGTTTTGTAAATTCTATACCTGCTTGGTTTATCATTCTTGCTAATTCGCGGGTTGTCAATACATAATCAACATCCTGAATTCCGCTCGAATTCATTTCCGAACGCTGGCATTCGAATTTCTTTGCAGTACATGGCATTACTGATACTACTACTATTTCGTCTATATCTTTGCACATCATTTCGGCATAATATGTTTTTGCTAATGCTCCAAACATCTGCTGTGGCGATTTGCATGATGATAGATTTGGTATATAATCAGGATAGAAATATTCTACAAAATTGATCCAGCCCGGCGAACAGCTTGAGAATTGTGGTAGTGCAACTTTTTTGCCATCTACAATTTTCTTTTTCAAGCGTGTAAGCAATTCCGAACCTTCTTCTAGAATTGTCAAGTCTGCTGTAAAGTTTGTATCAAATACTTTATCAAAGCCCAACATACGGAGTGCACTTACCATCTTGCCTGTTACAAGTGTTCCGGGTTCGTATCCGAAACATTCACCCAAAGCAGCTCTAATTGCAGGAGCAGTTTGCACTATAACAGTTTTTGATGGATCGTCTAATGCTTTCCATACTTCATCAATATGGCTTCTTTCAGTAATAGCTCCAACCGGGCAAACAGCTGCACACTGTCCGCATTGCACACAAGCCACACCATCAAGATTCATCATGAATGCCGGTGCAATTTGAGAATCAAATCCTCTGCCTTGTGGGAACAAAGCACCTACAGTTTGCACTTCATTACATACAGTAACGCAGCGGCGACATTTGATACATTTACCATTATCGCGAACTAATGCAGGAGTGGAATCATCAATTACTTCATGAACTCTCGCACCTTCAAATCTAATATCTTTAATGCCCATATCATTTGCAAGCTGTTGCAATTCGCAATCTTCATTGCGGTCGCAAGTCTTACATTCGCCGGCATGCTCAGACAACAACAATTCGACAACAGTGCGGCGAGCTTCACGAGCTCTTTTAGTATTTGTATTTACTTTCATGCCTTCCACCACAGGGGTAGCGCATGATGCAGACAATGCTCTAGCTCCTTCGACTTCGACCAAACATACACGGCAAGCACCGAGAGGAGATCTACCTTGGAAGTGGCATAGAGTCGGGATATTGACGCCTACTTGCTTGGCGGCATCAACAACCATTGTTCCTTCAGGAACTTCAACTTTTAAATTATTTATTGTTAACGATACCATTTTTTATTTCCTCGGAAAAGATTAGTGACCATAATCGCATCTCAGACATCTCTTAGCCTGCCTTACTGCTTCGGCTTCTGTCCATGGCTGTTCAACTTCATTAAAGTTATTTTTGCGTCTTTCGATTGATAGAAGATTCATCTTCTGGCGTGGATACATAACCGGATCCGCATCAGGATCGAATGATGTATCATTTGGTTTTTCTTGTCTCCAGAATGCATGATTTCCACCGCTCAAATATTCATCGATACCAACTGCTGCTCTTTCGCCTGCTGCTACTGCTTCGATAACAGTTCTATCAGCATTACCAACTACAGCTACGTCGCCACCTGCAAATAACCATGGAATGGATGTTTGATGTGATACAGAATCTACTACAATGTTTTCATTATTGTTCATCTTTAGTTTGATTCTTTCAAATATTTCAGGATTTTCGATTGCTTGGCCCACAGCCATAACAACTTGGTCGCATTCGATCATGAATGTTTTTTCTTCTTTAATCGGGCGACGGCGTCCTGATCTATCGAATTCGCCTAATTTCATTGGAGTACATTTAACGCCAACTACCTTGCCATCTTCTACTACTATTTCTTCAGGATTTGTCAAAGGCATCAATACTACGCCTTCTTGCCAAGCTTCATCGATTTCTTCGACGTAAGCAGGCATTTCGTCCTGACCTCTGCGATAGATAATGGTTACTTTTTCTGCACCAAGTCTGATTGCAGATCTTGCAGCATCAAATGCAGCGTTGCCGCCACCGACCACAACAATCTTCTTTCCAACTGGCACAGAACCGCGAAGGTTATAAGTCTTTAAGAAGTCCATAGCTGTCACTACGCCTTTCGCATCGTTTCCAGGAATATTTAGATCGACACTTCCGGCATTACCAACCGCGAGGAATACAGCTTTATAACCATCTTCAACTAAATCAGATAATGAAAAATCAACACCGAGGCGTTTATTTGTATGAATATCTACGCCAAGACCTTCGATCATACGGATTTCGCGAGCCAAAGTTTCTCTCGGAAGTCTATATGCCGGAATAGTTTGCACAAGCATACCACCCGGGCGAGGTTCGGCTTCAAATACTGTCGGACGATAACCGAGTCTTGCCAAGAAATATGCACAAGACAAACCGGATGGTCCGGCACCTATAATAGCTACTTTTGTATTAGCATTTGTTTCGTTTTCTTTTACTTCTGGCAATTGGATTGTTATTTCCTGATCTACCATAAAGCGTTTGATTGCACGAATCGAAACAGCATCGTCTAATGTTGTTCGGCGGCATTTATCTTCACATGTATGGAAGCAAACTCTAGCACAAACAGCCGCAAACGGATTGCGTTCTCTGTGTAGTCTTAATGCTTCTGCATAACGTCTTTCGCCAACTAAAGAAACAAAACCTGGCACATCAACTCCAGCAGGGCATGCACTTTGGCAAGGAGCACGCACCAAACCGCGGCAGATACCTGCTTCGCAATGTTTGGATGTGATGTGGGCTTCATATTCATGACGGAAGTGGCGAATTGTTGATAATACCGGATTTGGCGCTGTCTGGCCTAAGCCGCAAAGCGATGTATCGCATATTTGCTTACCCAAGTCGATCAATAAATCTATATCGCCTTCTTGACCTTTATTATCGCATATTCTTTCTAAAATTTCAAGCATACGTTTGGAACCCACGCGGCATGGCACACATTTGCCACATGATTCTTCTTGAACAAATTCCAAGAAAAATCTGGCAACATCCACCATACAAGTGTCTTCGTCCATAACAACCAAACCGCCCGATCCCATAATAGCACCAAGTTCGTTCAATGATTCATAATCTAAAGGAACGTTGAGGTGTTGCTTAGGAATACAACCGCCTGAAGGACCACCGATTTGAGCTGCTTTGAACTTCTTATCATTAGGAATACCATTACCGATATCATAGATAAGCTCGCCCAAAGTAGTACCAATAGGAACTTCGACAAGACCGGAATTATTAATAGCACCGGCTAGAGCAAATACTTTAGTACCCTTGCTCTTTTCCGTACCGAATGAAGCAAACCAATCGCCGCCTTTAAGCAAAATGACCGGAATATTTGCGAATGTTTCAACATTATTCAGTACGGAAGGCTTGCCCCACAAGCCCTTTTCTGCGGGGAAAGGAGGACGAGGGCGAGGCTCACCGCGTTTGCCTTCGATAGAAGCCATAAGAGCGGTTTCTTCACCACAAACGAAAGCACCAGATCCCATTCTGATTTCGAGATCGAATGAGAAATCACTGCCGAAAATATTTTTTCCGAGAATGCCGCATTGACGAGCGCGTTCGATTGCCGCGCCAAGACGTTCGACTGCAAGAGGATACTCTGCACGGACATAGACATAACCTTGACTAGCACCTATTGCGTATGCCCCGATAGCCATACCCTCAATTATGCTATGGGGATCGCCTTCAAGAACTGATCTATCCATGAAAGCACCGGGATCGCCTTCGTCTGCATTACATAATATGTATTTTTCGTCTCCTTTTGCCTTTTGAGCAAAGGACCATTTCATCCATGTTGGGAATCCGGCACCACCGCGTCCGCGTAGTCCGGATTTTTTCATTTCATTTATTACAAATTCTGGGCTGTGATCGGTTACTACTTTTGCTAATGCTAAATAACCATCTGCAGCTATATATTCTTCGATACTTAGCGGGTCGATATTTCCGCAGTTTCTCAATACTATCTTTGTTTGACGCTTGAAGAAATCAATATCAGTGATTACCGGTATTGGTTTTTGGTCGGCTTCGTCTTTCCAGCACAAACGTTCGACTACTTCGCCGCCCAATACATGCTTTTCGATTATTTCATCTGCATCTTCAGGAGATACATTTTGATAAAATACTTTGTCTTTGGCAGTTACTATGACCGGACCTTTAACGCATGGACCCAAACAACCGGTATCAACAAGCAAACATTTGCCTTCTAATCCGTGTTCTTTAATAGATTTGTTAAGAGCAGCTTTGACAAGCAAAGAACCGGAAGCAATACAACCGCCACCGGCACAAACCAAAAGCTTATCAGTGATTTCATTGCCAATTTTTAAACTTTCATTGCGCACTTCATCACCAACTACTCTCAAGTCTTCAATTGATTTAATTATATTAGCTTGTATCATCCTACTTTCTCCTTAAGCATTGCAGACTCTTGATCCTTATAATAATCGAGAATTTCCCCGACTTTTTCGGCTTTAACTCTTTGATGTACATTGTCATTAACCATAATAACAGGAGCCAATCCGCAAGCACCAAAGCAGCGGCCCACATCAATTGAGAATAATCCGTCGGGTGTTGTCTGGCCAACGTTAATATTAAGTTCTTTTTCCAAACCGGAAAGTACTTCTTTGCCGCCACGCACATAACAAGCTGTACCAAGGCATACTCTAACTATATACTTACCGCGTGGAACTGTAGAGAAAAATGAATAGAAGCTAACTACGCCCGTTACTTCGCTATAGGGCTTATCTAGTTTTTTTGCAATTAATTGTAAAGCTTCCTTCGGAAGATAACCGAACATTTTTTGAGCTACTTGCAAAGCCGGTATTAGGCCCCCTGGCTTTGTCTTGTAATCTTCTAATATTTCGTCTAACATTCGGTATAATTCTTCCTCTGTCGGCTCTTTCATACATTCAACACATTGCGATTGGGACATTGCAATTTTCCTTTGAATTGTTGGAAGAATAATAGACTATTGGATTAATTTGACTACTTAAATTAATCTGATTTGCCTTTTGGGTAGATTCGCATTTTTTAATTAATTTTTCTTTCCCAAATGCTAATCTTAATTTATATGGTTTAGCACCAATCCCGACCATATAACTATATTCGCTCTTTAATCGTCTTATGAAATCCAAATGTAAATTATGATTAAAATTTTTCACAAACAAATCATTTTGAGAAAAAAATACCGATTAAGGCTTCTTTGCTTAAATATTAAGCAAAACTTCAAGTTCGCTTCATGGTTTAAGCTTGTCTAAATTTATATTAATCTTTCTCAGCCCTTTCGGTTTTTTATATTCGTTTTTATTTCATAATTTGCTTAGTTTTCTTGTTTTATTTCATTTTATTAATATTGTTTATGCCTGATATTAAAGATAGATTCATCTCCGTGAGAGGTGCTAAAGTTCAAAATCTTAAAAATGTTTCTGTGGATATTCCCAGAAATAGATTCACTGTTGTTTCCGGTGTTTCAGGCTCCGGCAAGTCCTCTTTAGCCTTCGATACTGTTTATGCCGAAGGGCAAAGAAGATTTGTTGAGTCTTTGTCTTCTTATGCTAGACAATTTTTGGAAAGAATGGACAAACC
>CAZBNQ010000089.1:0-9487 GCA_964493035.1 uncultured Hyphomicrobiales bacterium
TAAAAGATATAAACCATAATTTATCTTCCCTTATATTTAAATTAAAACAATCTAATTAAAAAACAACACCCCAAAGGTAAGACTAGTTACTTTTGGGGTGTTGTTTTATAAAAAAAAGGCTTGTCTCAAAAGAAACAAACCAATGAAAACCTTAAATATTTATTTGTAGAGACAGGTCTGAGATTTGGCTTTTAATATTTACAATTCATATATTTTGAGACAGGTCTGAGATTTGGCTTTAAATATTTACAATTCATATAATTTGAGACAGGTCTGAGATTTGGCTTTTAAACATTACAATTCTTATGTTTTGAGACAGGTCTGAGATTTGGCTTTAAACATTTACAATTCATATAATTTGAGACAGGTCTGAGACCTGTCTCTACAGAATGAAAACATTTTAAGCTATAATTATTTCAATCCTGAATCCAAGAATTGAATAAAAGCAGCTTCGTCGCGAGTAAATGTGTTAGTTCTGATTAAATTACCATTTGAATCCATAACTACATACAAAGGTAGTTCAATCGAACCAAATTTAGATTCTTGAAGCTTTTTATTAGAAATATAAGGTTCTTTATTTCTATCAGTATATAATTTAACTTTAATATACTTATCCAATCTTTCGACAACCGCGGGTTTTTTGAACATATTTTGTTCCATCCAGCGGCAATTAGTACAAGTAAAACCTGTAAAATCGACAAGAAGAGGTTTATTTTGTTTTTTAGCTTCTGCAAGAGCTTCATCGTAATTTTTCAACCAAGCTTCTTCACCACTAGGTTTCACATTTGAAGGGTTAGAAACAGGAGTTGTAGTGATTCCGGCATCCGCATTATTTCCAGCGCTCATAATTTCATGATATTCAGCAGGAGGCAAAAATGCATCAAGCTCGCCTAAAGGTTTACCAAACAAACCAGTGAACAAGTAGAATACGATTGTACCAAAAACAATTGCAAATACAACTCTTGGAGTACCAATTCCATTAATAGGTGCATCATGTCCTAATCTAAAGAATCCGAGAATATAAAGGAAAATAAGAATAGCACAAGCTATCCAAATAGCCAAAAACATTTCTTTAGGCATAATACCCCAATTCCAAACCAAATCTGCATTGGAAATAAACTTGATTGCTGCAGCGATTTCAAGAAATCCCATAACAACCTTAATATTATTCATCCATCCGCCAGCTTTTGGAAGCTTATTCATATAAGATGGGAATAAAGCTAATAAGAAGAATGGAGCAGCAAATACTGCAGAAAATCCTAACATCCCGACAATAGGATAAAACCAATCACCAGAACTTGCTGAAATCAATGCTGACCCAACAAAAGGAACAGTACAAGTAAATGAAGTAAGTGAGAAAGTCAATCCCATCAATAAAACGCCAATTATGCCGCCTTTTTCATCACTTTTTGCATTCAATTTATTTAAAAGAGAAGTTGGTATTTGGATTTCGAATGCACCAAACAAGTTCAATGCAAAAATTACAAATACAGCAGCAATCAAAATATTAGTCCAGCCACTCGCAGCAAAATCTCTAATTCCGGTAGGACCAGCAGCAACAGCAACAATAATTCCAATTCCAGTAAATGTAATAATTATACCTAAGGCATAAATAATTGAATCTTTTAAACCATTTGATTTGTTTTTTTCAGCTCTTTTTGTAAAGAATGAAACAGTAATTGGAACCATTGGAAATACACATGGTGTGAGTAGCGACAAAGCACCCATCATCATAGCAAACCAAAGGAAAGACCATATACCTTCTTTCTTTTTCTGTTCGATTTCTGACTGAGATTCAGTCATTGCTGGTTTCGATTCTATACTTTTTTTAGTTTCACTAGTTTTTACTTCTTGAGTATTAACAGTTTCAGTAACAGCAGCAGTTTCAGTTTCGTTTGCTCCTAAAAGCTTTGTTTCTTCTTCACTAAGTTGAAACTCTTTTCCGGAAACTGTAGTTTTATACTCTTCAGGAGGAAGACAGCTAATCGAGTCGCAAAATTGAATATAGGTCAATACAGTCAACTTTTCCTTGTCTAGATTCAAATCTTTTTTAGCCACAACAGGAATAGTAAAATTAAGTTTACCTGTATGGTAAAGAATATTCATTTCGAATCCCTTGTCCATTTTGGAATGTGGTTTGGGCTCGATAACTTTACCTTTTTGATCGACTAAAGATTTAGGTTCAACCTTGATTTCTGTTGGAGTAGGACCTAAGCCTTCTTTATTCAATTGTTCTTTAATTGAATAGGTGTAATATTTTTTATTAACATCAACAGTAAGTCGGATAAGGAATTTTTCGCCGCTTTTAATAATTTTCTTAGACGGGCTTGCCGAAAACTTGGCAGGTGCGGCAGCAAAAGCTGTTGAAACAAAAGCTGTAAGCACCAACAAAACCAATAATGTACGTTTTAGCATGACTACCTTAAAAAACAAATTTTAAATAATATTATTTTATAGCAATATAAAGACACATTCATATAACAAAAAGTTACTCGACATCAGCCTGAAAATAAGAAATTAATCTTTGTTCAGAATGATTACGAGTTGGTCCGGCAGAACGTTTTTTGATTACATCATGCAACTTATCAGAAAAGACTTTAGCTGCATTATAGCCATAAGTTCTTAATAAATAATTAATTGCAATCACTTCAGCAATTACAGTAATATTTTTACCGGAAAAAATTGGTAGTTTGATATTAGTAATATCCACACCCATCAAGCTAGTAAATGATTCATCTAAACCAGTACGAGTATACTCAGTTTGTTGGTCCCAATCTTCGAGTTCAACAATTATTTCCAATCTTTTTTGGAATCTGATTGCTCTAATACCAAACATCTGACGAATATCAATTATTCCCAAACCACGAATTTCCATAAAGTGCTGGACTAAAGAAGTACCAGTACCCATCAAAATCGTTTCTCTTTTTTTAGTAAGCATAACGATATCGTCAGCCACAAGGCGATGTCCTCTCTCAATAAGGTCGAGCGCAACTTCGCTTTTGCCAATTCCACTTCTGCCAACGAATAATATACCAACACCATAGACATCTACAAACGAACCATGAACAACAACATGTGGTGCAAATTGATCATCCAAATATTCAGATAACAAATAAAATGTTTTTGTAGTTTCGAATGGAGTAGAAAACAAAGGTATATTATTTTCTATGCAAATTTCCAAAAATTCAGGATGTGGTTGATGATTATTAGTGATAATCACGCAGGGCACCGGAAATTGGGCTAATGTCTTGATTGCATTTAGCCTTTGCTTATCGTCTAAACTATTCAAATAATGAAATTCTGTATTGCCAAGCACTTGTATCTGATTGTAATTAAACAAACCAACATAACCAGCTAATGCTAATTGTGGTCTATACAAATTTTTATCAGTTATTTCCTTATCAAATCCTAAATTTCCGGTTAGAGGCGTAAGCTTTGCTGGAGAATTAACCAGATTTTCTACTCTGATCGCTTCTTGCTGCATTACCTCCAAATTATCAAATCTCATAGTGTTTACTCACTATATGAATGTTTAATAATACAATTTAAAAAATATTTTCTAAATTTTTTAGCTTTATTTTTCTCTACAGCAATATAGCTGTATTTTCATACAGCTATATTATATATAAGTTTAATCTCTCAATTTAATAACAGTAACACCATCACCGCCTTCGACCAAATCACCTGATCTGAAATTAGAAATTGATGGATGATAAGATAAATAATCATGTATAGCCTTTCGCAAAGCTCCGGTGCCTTTGCCATGAATTATTGTCAAATAATCGACATTACTCATTATAGCATCAGAAATAAATTCATCAATATCCCTAATTGCTTCTTCAGCACGCATACCTCTTACATCAATCCGAGTGGTGGCATCTAATTTTATATAATCAACAATTTGTTGCTTTTGTTTTGCTTTCCCTTGTTTTTTGACCAATTGATCGAAAGGAAGTCTAAATTTAAAGCCATTGAATTCAACTAGAGCCATTTTATCATCATAATCAACTTCAATCACAGAGCCTAAAGAAGGTGAATCTTCTATACTTACAGTATCGCCAGGAAGCAATTGTTCATTTTCTTCCTTCTTTTTTCTGATTGATTTTTCTGCATTTTTAATCTTAGATTCAAGTTTTTTCTTTTCATTGCTGAAATCAGTTTTAATTTCGGTGAGAGCTCGTTTTTCTTCCTTAATTTCTCTAACTGTATTCTCAATTAAAGCATTAGCATTATTGATAATTGCAACTGCTTCTTCGTTAGCTTTTTGAATTATTTCTTTGCGTTTTAGTTTAATTTCAGAATTACGTGTCTCATATTCTTTAAGAAGTTTAGAATACTTCATTTTTAAAGAATTTGATTGAGCGAAAGCAGTAGCAGCCTCTGCCCTATACTTTTGAAGTATTGATATACTACCTTCAATTTCGTCGTGGCGCTCTCCAAGATAAGACTTAGACCTTTCGATCACTAAATCAGATAAACCTATATTTTTTGCAAGAAAAAATGCATAAGAATTACCGGGGATTCCCGATAAAAACTTATAGGTAGGTTTGAGTGCTTCTTCATTAAACTCCAAAGATGCATTTTCGATTTCATCTCTAGTTAGAGCATAAGTCTTTAATGAAGATTGATGAGTGGTAGCAACAAAGAATAGATTAATTTCCAAAAAAGTATCTAAAATCCCTGAAGCCAAGGCAGCACCTTCTTGCGGATCAGTACCCGAACCAATTTCATCCACTAAAACCACAGAATTAATAGAACATTCGTCGAGTATTTGTTTGATTTGCAACATTTGAGATGAGAATGTACTCAAATCATTCTCGATTGATTGATGATCTCCTATCGCGGAAAAAACCGTTCTGAAGTTCGTACTGCATTCGCCTAATGGAAAGATTCCACTCAAAGCCAGAATCAAATTAAGCCCAATACTTTTTAGAGCTACAGTCTTTCCACCTGCATTTGGACCTGAAATAAGATGACCTCTACGAGATTGGCTAAAATCAATACTTAGAGGAATAACATTGGATATGCCTTTAGTCTGAGCTAGCAAAGGATGTTTAATATTTCTAAGACTAATTTCATTATGCTCCCAGATTACTGGTTTGATACCACCAAACTCGAGCGCATAGTTTGCTTTGGCCTGAATAGCATCCAAATGCGCTAATACTTCGGTAGTACGCATAATTTCATTAGCTTCTGATCCGATCTCTTCAGTGAGAGTCTGCAAAATTTTTGCAATTTCTCTTTCTTCTTCATTTTTTAACAAAGAGAGATCATTATTCATTTCGATAATCTCAGTTGGCTCAATATAAACGGTTGCACCAGTCTGAGACAATCCATGAATAATACCGGGCAGATGCCTTTTGTGTTCTGATTTAATAGGAAGCACAAAACGTCCTTCACGAAGAGTAAAGAAGTCTTCTTGCACTAATTCATCTTCAGCAACTTTTCGAAGCAATTTCTGAAGTCTGGTTCTCAATCGAGCAGATTTTTCGGCAATATCCATGCGGATACGCATTAATTCTCTACTTGCATTGTCGCGGACAGCACCTGTATCATCAATAGCATCACTAATATGCTTTTCTAAAATTTTATTTTCGAAAAGCATACTAATAAGCTCACTAATATTCGGATATGTTTCTTCTCTTTGCTTTATAGAATTTCTAATGTATCTTGACGAACGAATAACATCAAGCACAGAAAGAATATCAGCTGCAGAGAGAATAGCATTTTGAATTAAGGATTTATTTAAAATTTTACGAATATCATCGACTCCACTAAGCGGAATAGGCTCGTCGGTAGTCGTGATTTCTTTCATTTCTTCGATCAATTCATGTTCTAATCTCAGCCAAAACAAGTCTTCATTAGGTTTGGCAGACATTATTAATTCCTTTCCCTGCTCGGAAAGGCAATATTTCGAAACAAAAGCAAGGACATTATAAAATTCTAATTCTTTAAAAGTATCTTCATATATATTACTAATTGCCTTGCGATTATTATAATTCATTTAGTTAGCTCCTAATAGTTCTTTAACGATTCCTTGAACCGCTGAACCATCTGCTTTCCCTGTAAGTTCTTTCATAGAAGCACCCATAACTTTGCCCATATCTTTAGGACCGGATGCACCTGTTTTTTCAATAATTTGTTTTACAACAGCAACAATTTCATCATTAGATAATTGTTGAGGCAAAAACTCTTGGATAACAGCCAGTTCACTTTTTTCTTTTTCGAGCAGATCGGTTCTACCTGCTTTTTCATACAAATCGATAGCATCTTTGCGTTTTTTAGCCTGCATATTAATAATTTTCATTTCATCAGCTTCATTAGCTTCTCTATCGGCACCGCTTTTATTAAATTCAATTATTGCTGCTCTGATAGAGCGCAAAGCATCTAATCGTGTTTTATCACCAGATTTCATGGCGATTTTTATTTCATCATTGATTTTTGATTCTAACGACATATATCACCCATCATTTTTTTAAATAAAATAAGTTCAAAATTAAGATAGTATATTGCTAATTCCAAAACATGGACGTAATTTATTTTATTTACTTTTGAACATTTCAGATTAATTCTTGATTTTTCATGGATTTTTATGTAATTTTTCGGACATGTTAATTATTCTTGACAATTTTTGTAATAAATTGTTAAGAAATATGTTTATTAAGAGAATAATCGTTTATAATTTTTTTAAGGATTGGTTATGAAAAGACTAATACTGACTATTGTATTATGCACTCTTTTTGGAATTACAATATCATATTCCAAGGTTAATCCATGGGTAGCAGAAGCTATGGAAAAAGCCAAAAGCAATCGGAAAATTGCTTATTCAATTAATATTCCGAGTAAACAACTTGAAGATGGAACTATTTTGCCTGCAAAAACATTCCTTATCGAAAAGTTGGATGTTAAAGATTATATACCTAATGCTATACATATAAAAACTAAAACGGCTATGCCTATGGCTAGCAAAACAAAGGTATTCCCTACTACTCTTGTTGCTTATAGCCTAAAAAATCTTAATGTAAAGATGATTAGAGCACCATTTGCAGAGCAAAATGGAGACAAACCTCTTAGCAGTTCTTCGATTGGAGTCGAAAGAATATATGAAGTATATTACGATAGTCCTGTCAATCCTTATGATTTATGTATGGAATTGATGAAGAATCCGGAAATTGAATATGCTGTTCCTATCTTCAGAAGATATACTTACGATTATACTCCTGACGATCCAAAATACTCTTCGCAATATTATTTGACTAAACTCGAAGCCAAACGTGCATGGGATATCACTGCAGGTGGCGACAAAAAAATTAAAATTGCTATTGTAGATTCAGGTACAGACTGGGTGCATCAAGATCTCTTTGATAATATATGGAAAAATCTTGGTGATGGATCTGTCGATAGCAAAGATAACGACAACAATGGTAAGGTAGACGATATTCATGGTTGGGATTTTGTTGGTAATGCATCTTACAACCAGATTTATAGTGGTCAATATTTAGAAGATAATGATCCAAAACCTTCGAGCAAACAAGTAGACCACGGCACTCACGTAGCCGGATGTGCAGCGGCAGTTTTGAACAATAAAATTGGTATTGCCGGATTAGCAGGCAAATGCTCAATTATTCCTATCAAATGTGCATCTGACAATCCAAATGTTAATGGTATCTGGCGTGGATATGAAGCAATTTTGTATGCAGCAAAATTAGGTGCACATGTAATCAATTGCAGCTGGGGTGGTCCTGGATCGAGTCCTGCAGAACAAGATATTATTAATCAAGCTACAAACTTAGGGTCTTTGGTTGTAGTAGCAGCAGGCAATGATGGAGACAATATCGACCTTGGACTTCAATTCCCTGCATGTTATGAAAATGTATTATGCGTTGGTGCATCAACTTCAAGCGATGGAGTTGCCGGATTTACTAACTGGGGTCATGTCGTTACAGTGTATACTCCTGGAGCAGGCATTTTATCTACATTACCAGATAATAATTATGGTAATAATGATGGTACTTCAATGGCTAGCCCAATTACAGCCGGTCTTGCGGCTTTAGTGCGTTTAGTTTTTCCTGAATACACTCCTAGACAAGTTATTAGACAAATTCGTTCTACTTGCGATAATGTATTTAACAAAGGCAGCCTTCGCCCACAATTCTATGGTAGAACTAATGCATATAAAGCTTTAACTTTTAATAATCCAAAATATCCTGATAGAAAAATTCCCGGTGTAGACGTTGCTCTTAGTGTATCAAATGGTGATCAAGTCTTGACCAATACCAATCCAAAAGTTTTAAATTTGAATATTACTAATCACTTGTCTCCTACCTCAGCTCTTAAAATCAAAGTTTCGCCTTTGAGTACTTATATAAGTGTAAAAGAAACTGAACTTACAATAGGTGCTTTGGGTACTAAAGCTAGTAAAGATTTTCAATTAAACGTGCAACTATCTCAAAATAATCCTTGGTTTGCAGGTACAGCAGATGTATTATTGACATTTGAGGATGGAACCTATACAGACTACCAATTGGTTCAAATCCCTATTCAAATCAAAACATCAAATACTTTTACTTTTATTACAAGATTTCCTGACAACTATTATCCAATAATGTCTTCAGGATATGCAGTCAATAAAACAACAGCTTGGTTTGCAGGATTTTCTGGTGCTATGAATTCTGGTCTATATGTTAAATTAACAGGCAGCGGACCTTCCATGAACTTTACAGGCACAGAACCTATTCATTCAATTTTTGCTTTCGATGCTACTAATGCTTTTGCAGGCGCAGCTTCTGGTACTAGTACTAAAGTAGCAAAAATTTATAAAACTACTAATGGTGGATCTAATTGGTCACCAAAAGATGTAAGCCATATCACAAGTTTTGTTAATGGTATTCATTTCTTTAGTGCAACCAATGGCGTATTTGTTGGCGATCCTGCAAATGACAAATGGGGTATTGCAAAAACAAGTGATGGTGGCTCCACTTGGCTTCCTGTTACTAATGCTCCCGGGCCTCTTGTAGATGAAACATGTCTAGTCGGTTGCTTCGAAGTATTCGATCAAACTCTTTGGTTTGGCTCAAGCAAAGGAAAAATTTACAAATCTACAAATGGCGGAACTTCTTGGAATTCCAATTTAGTTAATACAGGATCAACTATCACAGATATTGCCTTTTCTACTTTGGATTCGGGAATTGCAATCTATGGTGGATCTGCTGATGTTTCAAGCTCAAAATATTTGGCAAACACAAAAGATGGCGGAAAAACTTGGACAAAAGATGTATTCAATTTTGATGCTATCAATATTAAACCAATTGCTGTCTATCCAATGCGCGGAACAAATATGTTTATTGTACAAGCATTTGGCGGAGAAATATTTGCCAGTGATGATATGGGCAAAAGCTGGATTCCGGTTCTTTCTACCAGATTACTCACTTCCACTGCAGGCACTGCTTATTGGGATGGCAAAAAAATGAAGGTTTGGAATGCCGGT
>CAZBNQ010000090.1:0-9358 GCA_964493035.1 uncultured Hyphomicrobiales bacterium
GCCATCTATCACTGTTTTTATCCATTCCACCGGTGTAGGTCTCACTTCGATTCCCATAATATTATCATTGGGATTCTCAACAGCATAATTCATCAAAAACATTCCTCTACCGCATCCTATATCTAAAATATTTGGTTTGCCAGCATTTGCAAAAATATCTTTCCATTCGATTGTATCGATTAGCGGAGGATATCCATCAGGCAATACTTTAAGCTCTGCTGCAGGCAAATATACATTTGGAGATGTATGATGCCTGATTCTTTTCTTTGGCTGAGGATATTTATTAAAATCAATCATTTTTTAAAATCCGTTATAACAAAAAATACAAAAATATGAAAATCGTAATTGATTATCACAATCAACATTAGTAATTTTACATTTTATAAATTTAAATAATTGTTATATGAATAAAAAATATACATTTCTATACTCAATAATTATTTTGATTGTGTTCATTCTCAATTGGGGAGCTATCAATCAACAATTTGTATATTATGATGTAATTCTTCCACTTTCAGAATCCTTAGTCAATAATTTCTCATACAATAGCGATTCAGTTCCTGCTTTTTATCCTTTATGGGGATATCCCATACTTCAAATACCGGGAATACTTATAAAACATCCAGCAGCATGGACGCTACTAATTCAATATTTACTGACATTAATTGGATTGAATTACTTTTATAAATTGTTTAAGATTGCACCTAAAACTATACATACTTTGCTTTTCCTTCCATTTTTTGCACTAATGTCTGTCAAATGGCCCGATGCAATTATTGGTTTTATTTTGTTACCATTTGCATATTACCTTAATGAGTATTACGAATTTAAAAAGCTAAAGTATCTTATCATTTCAGGGATAATTATTGGTATTGCAGCTAATTTTAGATCTGAATATTTATATTTGTCGTTGTTTCTATTAGTATATGTCACTTTATTCAAAAAAGGTAACAAACTTTTTTTAATAAAAACATTTTTATATTTGAATTTAATTATGATTACTTGTCTATTGCCATGGGCTATAAGGTCTTATGCAATTACTAAAGAATTTAGATTTACTGCAACAAATGGTGGTGCAGTATCTTATATATCTCTCGGACAGCTTCCTAACAACAAATGGAATATACAGCCTTTCGACTCAAGTTCATTTGCAATGGCTAAAGCAAATGGGATGAATAATCCATATTCTCCTGAAGCAGACAAGTTTTTCAAGCAAAAAGTATATACTTTGATTTTAGAAAAGCCGGGTGAATTTGCAAAAAAATGCATTCATAATTTTTCTCAGATATTCTATCGAGGCGTTTATACAGGCGAATTTGCTAACTCATTTATTAGTTTTTCGAGAAGAATGGAAATAAACAATTACTTGCTGAGTAAAGGCGGACAAATATCCCAATTAAAAGCATTATTGGATATTCCGGCATACGAATCTATCCCAATTCTAATTGAAAAGTTCATTCAGTTGATTTATATGCCAATTACTTTTGCACTTATTATCAGTTTATTATTTAGTTTGTGGAAAAATCGAAAATCTCCGGATTTTATTCAAATTCTTATTTCCGGAATTTTCATATATAGGATCATTACTATTTCACTTATTCAGTACGAATATCGTCATGTCAATCCTATATATATGTTTTTGTTAGGTATATTTATACTTAATTACCAACAAAATCAAATATTTTCGATAAAACTCAAAGAAAAATTTTTTCGACTATTGAAAAAAGGATAATTTTGTAGTCTGTATTATTTGAAAATGAATAAAATATATAAATTATAAAGGTAATAAAAAATGACATCAAAAGAGATACGCAAGTCATTTCTCGATTTTTTCAGATCGAAAGATCATAGAATAGTAGATAGCGCCCCGGTAATTCCGCATGGCGATCCGACATTGTTGTTCACCAATGCAGGAATGAACCAATTCAAAGATGTATTTTTGGGTCAAGGCACTCGCGATTATAAAAGAGCTTCCGATACTCAAAAATGTATCAGAGTAAGCGGCAAGCATAATGACTTAGAAGAAGTCGGAGTCGATACTTATCACCATACTTTCTTCGAAATGCTTGGCAATTGGAGCTTTGGCGATTATTACAAAGTCGAAGCTATCGATTGGGCTTGGGAACTATTGACCCAAGTTGGGAAATTGCCTGTTGAAAGACTTCATGCAACAGTTTATAAAACCGATGATGAAGCTTTTGAATTATGGAAAAAATATTTACCAGAATCTCGAATTCATAGATTTGCAGAAAAAGATAATTTTTGGGAAATGGGCGAAACCGGTCCTTGCGGTCCTTGTAGCGAAATTCATTTTGATAGAACCGAAGATCTTTCTGGCGGTCCGCTTGTGAATGCAGGTGTGCCTGAAGTTATCGAAATATGGAATTTAGTATTTATTCAATATAATCGCAAAGCTGATGGTAGTCTCGAACCCTTAGCACACACTCACGTCGATACTGGAATGGGTTTTGAAAGAATTTGTGCAGTTATGCAAGGCAAAAATTCTAATTATGATTCGGATGTATTCACTCCTATTCTTGCAAAAATTGAAGAATTAAGTGGTAAAAAATATAATCCAGAACTTACTAATCCAGATGGAATCGCTATGAGAGTGATAGCAGACCACTTGCGAGCATTATCATTTGCAATTGCAGATGGAGCAATTCCGGGTAATGAAGGCCGCAGTTATGTGCTTCGTCGCCTTCTACGTCGTGCTTCACGTTATGCTAGAAATTTAGGATTTAAAGAACCTGTTGTCTATAAACTTCTTCCTACTCTTATTGATATTATGGGTGAAGAGTTTCCTGAATTAATCTCTCATAAGACTACAATCGAGAAAGTAATAAAAGGCGAAGAAGATAGTTTCTTGCAGACTCTAGAACGTGGCTTGGAAGTGTTCGAAGATATTATTAAAAAAGATGATACAATTGCTAATAAAGTGATTTGTGGCGAAGATGCTTTCTTGCTCTATGATACATTTGGTTTCCCATTAGATCTAACTGAACTTATTGCACGCGAAAAAGGCTTTGGAGTTGATATCCAAAAATTCAATGAAAAAATGGCAGAGCAAAAAGAACGCTCTCGCAAGGCTCGCAAAGTTCATTCTCAGGAAGCCGATCTGCCTGTTATCGATTCTAACACCAAGTTTGTTGGTTATGAGCTTAATGAAATTTCTTCGACAGTTGTTTTTGCTCATGAGAATATGATTGCTTTGGAAGAAACTCCTTTTTATACTGAATCCGGCGGACAAACTTCAGACACAGGCACTATCACTTTAGAAGGTGAAATTTATAATGTAATAGAATTAAGAAAATCTTCAAATGCTATTATTCATTTCCTTGATAGAGAAGTTGGTAATGTAGTCGGTCAAAAAGCTTTAGCAAAAATCGATATTCAGAGACGTCTGCGCATAAAACGCAATCACTCTGCCACTCACCTACTACATGAAGCCTTGAGAATGACTTTAGGCGAACATGTGCAGCAAGCTGGTTCTCTTGTTTCTCCTGATTATTTAAGATTTGACTTCAACCATTTCGAAAAAGTAACCAACGAGCAAATTAAAGAAATTGAGAAGATTGTTAATGCTAAAATCTTTGAAAATATTGAAATTTCTATTAAAGAATTAGAGCTCGACGAAGCTAAAAAGAATCCAAAAATTAAAATGTTTTTCGGAGACAAATATGGTGATGTCGTAAGAGTAGTCACAATGGATGAAAAATATTCATCTGAGTTGTGTGGTGGAACACACGTAGCCAATACTTCAGATATTGGAATATTCAAAATTGTATCCGAATCTTCAATAGCTGCTGGTGTTCGTCGTATTGAAGCTATAACCGGAGATTCTGTTGAGAAATTCATTCTTGATTTAGAAGAAAAATTAATTCAAAAAGAAAAACACGAAGATGAATTAAAAGAAAAAATTCGTCATTTGGAAAAACAAATTGCCGGATATAAACTCGAAGAACTTAATACAGCAATTCCAAAATTGATTGAGTCTGCTAAACTCATCAAAGATGTAAAGGTTATTTCAGTAAAAATGGATTTCGAAAATCTAGATCAGTTAAGATCTTTTGCAGAAAAATTAAGAGATGAATTAGCTTCGAAAGCAGTTGCATTAGTTGCTTCAATAATAGACAACAAAGTTCAATTATGCTGTGTATCGACTGATGATCTTAAAAATACTGCTCCTGCCGGCAAAATTGTTGGCGACTCTGCTAAAGTTGTCTCTGGCGGTGGTGGTGGCAAACCTCACTTAGCTACTGCTGGTGGTAAAGATATTTCAATGATAGATGATCTTGTTGAAAAAGAATTCTATTCAATAGTCGAAAAATATTTATAATATCTTTTTCAAATTTATTTAAATCACTAAGATTACAGGATCTTAGTGATTTTTTTTTATATTTACACTTCAAATTATGTATTACAATAAAATTGTTCTTCTTTTATTATAATACTGGTTTCGAGAACTGCTCAACAAACGGTGGTTTCGAGAGCTGGTAAATCACCGGTGGTTTCGAGAACCTCAACCACCGTCGCTGCCTGAGGCTCTCGATGGTGCTGCCTGAGGCTCTCGAAGGCAGCTAAAGGAGTTTATCGAATTGATATACCACCGGTGGTTTCGAGAGCTGGTAAATCACCGGTGGTTTCGAGAGCCTCAACCACCGTCGCTGCCTGAGGCTCTCGAAGGTCGCTGCCTGAGGCTCTCGAAGGTGCTGCCTGAGGTTCTCGAAGGCAGGTGCCTGAGGCTCTCGAAGGCAGCAAAAGGAGTTTATCGAATTGATATACCACCGGTGGTTTCGAGAGCTGGTAAATCACCGGTGGTTTCGAGAACCTCAACCACCGATCGCTGCCTGAGGCTCTCGAAGGTCGCTAAAGGAGTTTATCGAACTGCTACACAAACGGTGGTTTCGAGAGCTGGTACAGTGAGTTTATCGAACTGCTCAACCACCGATCGCTGCCTGAGGCTCTCGAAGGCAGGTGCCTGAGGCTCTCGAAGGTCGCTGCCTGAGGCTCTCGAAGGCAGCAAAACATTCAAAATCTAATAAGCAGGATTTCTTATGATTGGTTGGATGTATATATTAGAATGTGCTGATTGCACTTATTATACTGGCAGTACCATTAATCTGGAACTTAGGATTGCCCAGCATCAATCAGGAAAAGGTGCTAATCATACCAAAAGTAGGCTACCAGTTAGATTAGTTTATTGGGAACAATACTCAAGAATCGATGAAGCTTTTTACAGAGAAAAACAAGTTCAGGGATGGTCTAGAAAGAAAAAAGAAGCATTAATTCATGGATGTCCAGAATTACTTCCTAAATTAGCATTAGCATATAGAGATATCAATTCATTGGATTTCGAGGGCTGGTAAATCACCGGTGGTTTCGAGAACCTCAACCACCGGAGTTCCTAAATCTCTCGAAGGTGCTGCCTGAGGTTCTCGAAGGTCGCTGCCTGAGGCTCTCGAAGGCAGCAAAAGGAGTTTATCGAACTGCTACACAAACGGTGGTTTCGAGAGCCTCAACCACCGGAGTTCCTGAGGCTCTCGAAGGCAGCAAAACATTCAAAATCTAATAAGCAGGAGTTCTGATGATTGGTTGGATGTATATATTAGAATGTGCTGATTGCACTTATTATACTGGCAGTACCATTAATCTGGAACTTAGGATTGCCCAGCATCAATCAGGAAAAGGTGCTAATCATACCAAAAGTAGGCTACCAGTTAGATTAGTTTATTGGGAACAATACTCAAGAATCGATGAAGCTTTTTACAGAGAAAAACAAGTTCAGGGATGGTCTAGAAAGAAAAAAGAAGCATTAATTCATGGATGTCCAGAATTACTTCCTAAATTAGCATTAGCATATAGAGATATCAATTCATTGGATTTCGAGGGCTGGTAAATCACCGGTGGTTTCGAGAACCTCAACCACCGGAGTTCCTAAATCTCTCGAAGGTGCTGCCTGAGGTTCTCGAAGGTCGCTGCCTGAGGCTCTCGAAGGCAGCAAAAGGAGTTTATCGAACTGCTACACAAACGGTGGTTTCGAGAGCCTCAACCACCGGAGTTCCTGAGGCTCTCGAAGGTGCTGCCTGAGGCTCTCGAAGGCAGCAACCAACAAAAAAAAGAGGTGAAAAAAATTCACCTCTCTTTACAAAAATAACTTATACAGAGACTATTTAACTTCTTCCATTTTTTCCATCATGAAGAAATTAATACCATTAACTTCTTTAGCCATACCAAAGAAATTAACTTTTTTGCCTGCCATTTCGGCAATGTTTTTGATTGCAGAGCTATTATCAGCTTTGTTCAAAATCATATAGAATTTACCGTTTGCAGAAACTACAAGCAAGCCGCCTTGAGCAGCAATTTTCTTTGCTGATTCTGGAGTTAGAGCTGCATTATCATTTTTTACAGCATTATCCAAACTAACGATTTCGCCAGCTAAAGGTGTTTTTGTGAAATCATTAGGATCTACAGTTGTTTCTACTTTTGGTTCTTCTTTTTGAACTGCAACTTCAGTTTTTTCTGGTTGTTTTTGTTCTTGTTGGCAAGAATTAACACCCAACATCAGTACACCAAAAACACTTAGAGCTACTAAAAACTTTTTCATTTTTATCCTCAATTTTTCTTTCAAAATTATTCTTTAATTTCTTGAATTTTTTTAGCAACAATTACATTAAAACCATTAACAGTTTTAACTTCGCCTTGGATACCGATGTTTTTTGCTTCAGCCAATTTAACAAGGCTTTTTCCATCAAATGCATTTTTAGCATTATATACCAAGTAAACTTTATCGCCAGACTTAACAGCTAATGGTTGAGATTTTTCTGCGTCTGCTTTAGTTACAGAAGCATCAGCACCAGCTGCTAATTTTGGTAATGAAACAACAACGCCTGTCACGTCTGGAGTAAATTTTTCTTGAGCTTTTTCTGCTTTCTTTTCTGGTTTAGCAGGTGCAGCCAAAGTTTTCTTTTGAGCTTCTTCAGGTTTTTTCAAAGACTTTTTAACCGCTTCTTGAGCATTGCTATTCAATGCAATAAAGCTAAAAAGAGCCAAAACTAATAAGATTTTCTTCATTTTTCTCTCTTGTATTTTTAATTTACAAATTTTCAAAAAACAAGGTGGTTGAAAGAATAATCAACCACCATTTGAATTAATTATTCAGAAACTTTTGCATATGGCACATTAGCTGCAGTTTGGTATGATATGTCCATTGTGATATGGTCTGTATCATAGAAACCATTTGCACCGCGTTTGATAAAGATCTTTGCATAGTTCCAATTGTTCGAGCCTTCTTCTTTAACTCTTACAACAAAGATTACGCCTGTTGTCAAATTTAAAGATTTTAAGTCAATCGACATTGAAGAAAAATCATATGAAGGATCATTGAAAGCAACTTTTTCAAAAACTGTGTTCATATCATCTGCTTCGTAGTAAAGTGATGAAATTTCAGCTGTAGCAGTTGGAGTGATTGTACCAATATTGATTTCTTTTGCACTACCAAAAACTAATTTGTTATTTCTATCATCAAAGCCAAAATGCCATTTAGCTCTATCTGCAGCTTTCAATGTTTTTGGAGCTTTAGTAGTTCCATCCCACAAAGTCAAACCTGATGGATTTGTTGATTCGAAACCATAGAGCTTAATATCTGTAAATCTCAAGGCTGGAGCCCATTTTACTGAAGCACCTGTGCTAAGTTCGTTTTCTTTGTTTTTTGCTTTTAATGTAATAGTATATTCAGTACCTGCCACCAAACCAGTGATTTCGTATGGCTGTGTTTTTCCAATTGTTTTATTAGCAATTGGATCGCCGCCAGTAATCGATAGTTCATAACCATCGAACCAAGCTTCGCCCTGAGATTTTGTGCTATCCCATCTTAGTTGAAGTTTTGTACCGTCAACAACAGAAACTCTTAAGTTAGATGGTGCTTCAGGAACTGGATAATCTACTGTTGGTTCTGTTGTAGATTCTTCGTCGCATGATACTAAAACTAAGCTCGATAGAGCAAGTGCGGCAACTAAGCCCTTCATTTTCATGAATTTCATAAGTTCTCCATTATGATTGTTTGAAAAAAAATATTAACAATTAATATTCCATTGCGTTAAACGGTTTTAATTTTTTTATATTTTATTCATTACTATATTTGTTTAAAACTTTTCATACATATTACGAAATAAAATAATGATGGATACACAAGAATTTAAAAAATGGGGACATTTTTTGGTGGATATGATTGCTGATTATTATGATAATATAGAAACATACCCCGTTAAGTCGCTAGTAAAACCGGGTGATATTATTTCAAAATTATCTGATTCAGCTCCAAAAGAATCTGAAAATTTTAATACTATTATTGATGATTTTAATGAAATAATTATGCCAGGGATCACTCATTGGCAAAGCCCACATTTCCACGCCTACTTCCCTGCCAATGCGAGCTTCCCTTCTATACTTGCAGAATTCCTTAGTTCAGCAATTGGTGCTCAATGTATGGTTTGGGAGACATCTCCTGCGGCTGCTGAGCTCGAAGAACAAATGACTATTTGGATGAGAAAATTTGTCGGCATTTCTGATAATTTTTTTGGTGTGATCCAAGACACTGCTTCTACTGCTACTTTAGTTGCTCTTCTTAGTGCTAGAGAAAAATATTCGGACTTTTCTATTAATAAATCTGGATTTGCTCATTCAAAATTTAGAATTTATTGCTCTAAAGAAGCTCATTCTTCGATAGATAAAGCAGTAAAAATAGCTGGTTTTGGTATCGAAAACTTGATTAAAATTTCTACTGATGAAAATTTCTCATTAAATGCTGAAGAACTAGAAGATACTATCAATTCTGACTTAAAGAATGGTTTTATACCTCTTGCTGTAGTTGCTGCTTTAGGAACTACCGGATCTACAGCTATCGATCCAATCAATGAAATTTCTGAAATATGCAAAAAGTATAAGATCTGGTTGCATATCGACGCTGCATTGGCTGGCACTGCACTCATTCTTGATGAATATTCTGAATTGAGAAACAAAGTGAATAATGCTGATAGCTTGGTATTTAACCCTCATAAATGGATGTTTACTAATTTTGATTGCACTCTATATTATGTAAAAGATAAAGATACTTTAATTAAAACTTTTTCTATACTTCCTGAATATTTAAAAACAGCAAACGATGATAAAGTTAATAATTATCGTGACTGGGGAATTCAGTTAGGCCGACGTTTTAGAGCACTAAAACTTTGGTTTGTATTGAGAAGTTTCGGTACTGATGAAATTAAACGAAGAATTAAACTCCATATTGATTTAGCAAAAGGATTTGCTGATAAACTTAGTACAGATGTAAACTTTGAGTTACTTGCTCCAACAC
>CAZBNQ010000091.1:0-9281 GCA_964493035.1 uncultured Hyphomicrobiales bacterium
TCAAAATTACGTGGATAACGCTCAAAGTCTTCGTTTGGTCCGAACTGAGTTGGATTGACAAAAAGAGTAGTAACCACAATATCGGCAAAGTCTTTAGCTCGGGTTATCAAGCTTAGATGACCTTGGTGGAGATAGCCCATAGTGGGAACACAAGCTATTTTTTTGCCTTGAGCTTTCAGACTATCCGAAAGCTTTTGCATTTCTTTTATACTATTAATTACTTTCATATTATCCCGTTTATTCACTGAAAAAAACTTGATTTTTATTATTTATTACCATAGCACCTGCTCGACCAAAAGTAGAAGATGTGATTTTTTGAACAAATGTTTCTACTTTAGATAGATGAACCTCAACTACAAAATCTATTGCATCAGCATAATTTTCTGTGAAAGTAACCGCAAATTCATCTACAAGTCTTTTAACCATTGAAATATCTTCGTAAGTACAAAAAACTTTGACAGAAGTAGTTCTATTTATTACTTTTTTCTCGCAAATGCTCAAAACAGCTTCGGTAGCTTCAGAATAAGCTCGAGCAAGGCCACCCACTCCCAATTTTGTACCACCAAAATAACGAGTAACCACAACAATGATATCGCTCAAATCAAATTTTTTGATAGAAAACAATATTGGCTTTCCGGCAGACCCATTAGGTTCGCCATCGTCGGCAGCACGAAATTCCATGCCATCATAGCCGATTCTATAAGCAAAGCAATTATGAGTAGCATCAAAAAACTCGGCTCTAATAGTATTTAAAAACTGAATTGCATCTTCTTTCGTGTTTACACTCGCGGCTGATGCAATAAATTTAGAACCTTTTATTTTAATTTCAGCCCTCAAAGGCTTGGCAATTGTATAATATTTGTCTATGTCTTTATTTATTTCGCTCATATTTATTTACTCGTAAAGGCAAAAAATGAAAATTGGAATGATTTGCTATCCAACTTATGGAGGTAGCGGCATAGTAGCAACAGAGCTTGGGCAAGAACTTGCCAATAGAGGTCATGAAATCCATTTTATTAGTTATGCTATGCCTATGCGTTTAGACACTTTCAAAGATAATATTTATTATCATGAAGTCGAAATTCCGCATTACCCTTTATTTGAATTTCACCTTTATACTCTGGCGCTTACTGGCAAAATTTTGGATGTTATTAAATACGAAAATCTCGATATCATACATGCTCATTATGCCATTCCTCACGCCATCAGCGGGATTCTTACCAAACAAATTATTGGCGATTCCCGTGTTAAGCTCGTTACTACTCTCCATGGTACAGATATTACTCTGATCGGTATGGAGCCTGCTTTCAATCCAATTGTCAAATATTCTTTAGAAAATTCTGATGCTATTACTTCAGTTTCTAAATATCTGAAGGACAAAACTTATCAGAATTTCAATATTGAAAAAGAAATTAGCGTTGTGCCAAATTTCATTGATACAAAATTATACAAAAGAAACGAATGTAAGAATGTAAAAAAACATTTGAGTACAAAAGATGAAATCATTCTTATGCATATTTCCAATTTCAGACAAGTAAAAAGAGTGCCCGATACTATTTTAATCCTTAAAGAAATTCTTAATGCCGGGCTTCCTGCAAAACTTGTTTTGATTGGCGATGGACCTGAAAGAAACGAAACCGAACGATTAGCTCGTGAACTCAATATTATCGATAATGTCAAATTCCTTGGCAAGCAAAATGCATTTATTGAGCTTCTTTCTTGTGCTGATATTTTTCTTTTGCCTAGCCAATCCGAAAGCTTTGGGCTTTCTGCTCTCGAAGCTATGGCTTGTGGTGTGCCTGTGGTTGCTTCTAATATTGGTGGTATTCCGGAAGTTGTCGTTCATGGCGAAACCGGCTATCTCGCTGAATTGGGTGATACTAAAAGAATGGCTAAATATGTTATCGATCTGGTTACTAATTCCAAAAAATGGCAAATCTTCTCTGATAACTCGATAAAAAGAGCTGCTAAAGAATTTGAAATTTCAAAAATTATTCCCCATTACGAAAATATTTACAACAATCTGATGAATAGCTGATGTTGAAAAATCCGATAATTTTTGACAGCAAAAATGATTTAAATGCTGAAATCTATGATGAACTGCCTCTTTGGGCTGCTCCTTTTGGCATGATGCTATTAGACAAAGTGCCCTACAAAAAAAATCAAAAAGTACTTGATATCGGTGCCGGATGCGGATTTCCTTCTATTGATCTGGCTATGAGACTGGGCAATACCTGCATGGTTTATGCTGTCGATCCTTGGATTTCTGGTATAAATCGCATTAAAAAGAAAATTGATTTCTATCAAGTTAATAATTATAATATTATCGAAGCTGAAGCAGAAAAACTTCCTTTCCAAGATAACTATTTCGACTTAGTTATTTCTAATAATGGTCTAAACAACGTGCAAGATTTAGAGAAATCTTTATCTGAAATTTATAGAGTGATGAAAACCGATTCCAGTCTTATTTTTACTACTAACGGCAATCAGACTTTCGATACTTTTTATGAAATTTTCAAAGAATATGCAAAATCTCGTAATCGTTCAGATGTATTTATAAAAATCATTAATCATATCGATAATAAAAGAAAGCCAGCCAAAGAAATTTCAGAATTATTGGAAAAAACTGGATTCAAACTAAATGAAATAGACTATTCATCAGTAACTTGGAAGTTCAACGATGGTATTTCATTTTTCAATCATTATTTTATTAATTATTATTTTTTGCCGGCATGGAAAGAAATCATCCCGGCAGATGAATTTAATACTTGGATTGTCGATATGGCAGCCATACTCGACAATCTAAAAGAAGATGCACTAAAAATGAAAATCCCAATTCTATGTTTTTCAGCTATTAAGTAAAATTACCTATAAGTATTTTCCGAAAACTGCCGATAATACCTTTGAGGTAAAAAATGAGGGATATTACGTTAAATATCGGGAATTCAAACTTGGCGGCGCGCGATAGCTCCGCCAAGATTATTGATGAAATGGACCGTACTAAAGATATTATCAAGAAATTGAAGACTGCTATTACTACTTTTGGATCGAACTCTAAAGAATCAAAAGAACTGATCGAGCAATTGGATAATGGCAGAGATAAATATTTTGAATTGCTTACTAAACTCAATATTGCTCGCAAAATTGAAAAAAAACAAAAATCCAAACAAAGCGATAAAAAGAAAAAAGCAAATCCAAACAAATATCATAATATTGATCAAAATGATAATCAAAATAAGAATTTAGCCCTAAAAGCCTATAAATCAGCCTCCACTCAATATTCGAAGCCTCTGATGATTGATACATTAGTTTACTGATCCATTTTTTTTCAACAAAAATTAAAATAAATGTTACAAATTACATTCTCGTCTGTTTATATAATTAAAATATGAGCCGATTGGTGTGAATGAGTAAAATTTTGGAAAATAAGACAGATAATGAGCTCTATGAATTGCTCCATCAGGGCGGCAAGCCCGGAAGGGACGCTTTCGACGTGCTTTATGCTCGATATTCTTCGAAGATTTTTACTTATTGCAAAAAAATATTAAACAATTCCGATACGGCTGAAGATATTTTTCAAGAAACATTTGTTAGGTTTTACGAGAGCGCAAAAGTTGAGCGCAAAATGACTAACGTCGCCGGATTTCTAATTAGAATTGCCAGAAATCTATGCCTCAACGAAAAAGCAAAAAAATATAACGACAAAGTGCCTCTCGAAGATTTCCAAATGCCGTACCTTGATAACTCATACGAAAAGAAAGAACTTAATGATATTCTTAATACCGCTCTGGAAGCTCTTCCCGAGAAATTCAGAGAAGTTCTTATTCTAAAAGAATTTATGGATCTTTCTTATAATGAAATTGCAGAAGCTCTTAATACTACTCTACCGGTGATTCGTATTAGAATTTATCGGGCTAGAAATAAACTAAGAGAAATTTTGCAACCTTATTTTGAAGAATATGATAAATGAAATAAAACGAGATTATTATGATTAATAATGAACTTAATAATTTATCTGAACAATTATCTGCTTTTTTGGATGGTGAGCTCGAAACATCCGAATCGGAGGTGCTGTTCTATGAAATTGCTTCCAAACCGGAATTGCAAGAGCAATTGAAAGGTTTTGTTAACCTTAAAAATGCTTTTCACAATTCCCAGATGGTCCCTCCCGATCATCTTAAAAATGCAATTTTAGGTAGAATTGGATTGGATGATGCTAGCATCGGTGCTTTGCCTGCTGCTACTGTTTCTTTCTATTCAAAAATGCTTGGCTCGAGGACTGTCATCTCTTTGGCTTCGGCTACTGTTGCTGTGGTTGCTACTTTTCTTCTACTATCTTCCTATTTTAATAATAAAATTGAAGATATGAATAAATCTGTTACTACATCAAAATCTATCAAATCAAACAACATACCCGTCGTTTCTTCACTTGCCGATAAACCTGATTCCAAGTTTATCCCAAATGATAAACAAGCCAAACCAAGATTTTTCAATTCCTCAATCAATCCTATTGAAGAAACAAGAAATGATGCTGTATTGATTTCTCAAAATTCTGAATCAAATTCTAATCCTAGCATCACTTCTGATGAAACGATTGAAGATAATAATTTGGAAACTATCGATAACAACCGTATTATCAACATTTTATCGAGCAATTATGGTATAATTTCACCCAATTCCAATTTAAATTTGAAAAACAAAAAATCTACTAAAATATTTAGTGATAATAGTAATTTTGGTGCTTTTATCAAACGCTTGTCTATGCAAATTCGCACAGCTCAAGCAAAATCATATCCTGATGTAGATGTGGCTCCTCTTTCAGAACCAATTATCAATAATTTCGGATTAGCCCTTCTATATGATTTAGACAGCAAGCAAGCTATTGGTATCGAAATTGGTCAAGAAAATTTCCTCCAAAAATTTGAAGGAAATGAAAATGGTATTCCTGTAACCTGGAATCAAAATTATCTTGCTTTTTGGTCTGGCGTTACTTATCAATTTAGATTTAAAGATTTGTTTGTTTTAGATCCTTATGTCAAAGTTTTGGCAGGCGGCACTAAAATTGGTCCAATTGCAAAATTGACTGCCGGATTGAGATATGATTTGTCCGAAAAATTTGCTACATTTGTAGGTTGTGAAAATACTGGTTTGCTTTATTCTTTTCAGGGCAAATACTTTACAAGCTATAAGCTTGGTATTACCGGAGGAATTTCTTTGAAATTTTAAATAATGAAAAACTATAATTACATATTTATTTCTTTTATTGTGATAATCGCAGGTTTAAGTTTTTACTCCTGCGATTCTCCTATTGATGTAGATGCTAATAGAATCAAAATTGAAGATACTTTAGCTATCAAATCATTGATTGAAATTACTCCTTCTTCTATCAATTTTGGTATTGTCAATCGATATCAAGACTACGAAAAAACTATCAGAATACGTAATTTATCTAATCAATCTTTTAAAATTTCTAAACTTTTCTTTAAAAACAAACCTAAAGATTTTATCATATCAAATATTGATGAATTCACTCTTGCTCCTAAAAATGAAGAAGGAAGCGAACGCTACTTAACTTTTAAATTACGTGCCAATAACGTTGGAAATATTACTGATACTTTATATGTCAATAATATCGGTGTTGGTTTTACGAAAGTATCAGCTATTTGCCCGGCTGTCTATATCACTGATTTGGATTTTGGTAATGTGGAAATGAACACTACAGTATATAAAGCAATTAATATTTATAATTTTACTGACAAACCCATTACATTAACTAATCTTAAGATTATTGGAGACACAAGTGCTTTCAAAATCGAAAACTTTTCGATGCCTGTAGAGCTAATCCCTCAATATCCTAAACAATTTTTAGTGAGTTTTTCTCCCAAAAAAGATGCATACTATTATTCAGAATATGATTTTGAGATTGATAATTCTACAAGTGGTTACGTTGATAATATTTCTATAATAAAAGGTATGGGAAAATAACTTACAAATCGAAAATCACTATTGCTTTTATAATTCCATCTTCCTCTTTGACACTTGCTTCATGATATGTAACTGCTTTTATATCTTCTGTAAATTTTTTAATCTTTTTGCCGCTCAACTTACATATAATTTTTTTCTCGTTGATTTCAAATATTTCTTTGATAGTATAAATTGCTTTATTTCTATAACTTAGGTATAATATTTCCGATAGAAAATCAATTAAAAGAACATCTATACCACACGATTCTATTGTGATATGCTTTTCCTCAATTATTAAATCGGTGATTGTAGCTCCTAAAAGTTCGTTCATTCCCATCAAACCAAGGCTAAATACATTTTTTAGATTATCTGCCTCGATAATTAATCTAATATCAGCAGTATGCTCTGCAAAATAATATCTACTCATTTTTTCTCCATTAATTGCAAATATAATAATTGCAGCTTTAACTTGATAATAGATTTATATTTTTTTGTTAATTTGCTTTTTTATAAATGGTGAAATTAATGAGTGAAAATACATTTTCTTTGAATAAAGCCCCTGGCTATTTTTTTGATTGGACAACATTTTTGATTACAATTGGATTGGTTGCATTAGGATTGATTTCCATTTATAGTGCAACCTATGACTCCAATATGAGTTCTTATTTTTATAGACAACTTACAGCGGCTCTTATAGGAACTGCCCTAATGATTGGTATTACTTACTTGCCGGAAGGCTGGGTAAAGCTTAATTCTTGGACAGTATATGGAGCTAGTTTGTTGTTGCTTCTTATTACAGTACTTTGGGGCACCGAAGTAAACGGAACCAAAGGTTGGCTTAGGTTGTTTGGATTTTCTCTGCAACCAGCCGAATTAGCTAAATTGGGTGTGATGATGATTGTAGCAAATCATCTTTCGAGAAAAGGAACCGACGTAAGGACTTGGCGCGACTCTTTAATCTGTATTGCTTATTCAATTCCACATTTAATCTTGATAATGAAACAACCGGATTTTGGCTCTGCTACTGTAATTATAGCTATGCTGATTGGTATATTTTTCTGGACCGGATTTGAAGCTTTCATTCTCTATGCTTTGCTTGCTCTACCAATCATCGTGGTAAGCTCTCTCAAAGGTGGAATTTTCTTTATATTAGCTCTTGTACTTTTATGCGGTTTGTTGTTTATTTTTAGAAAGAATATTATTCTTACTATATCTGCAGCTTTATTATTTATTGGAATTGGTTTTGCAAGCCCTGTTATATACGAAAAAACTATCTATCCGAATTTGGCTGAACATCAAAAAGCACGTATAGAAACATTTCTAAATCCAGGCACAAATCCAAGAGGTGCAGGTTATAACGTAATTCAGTCAGTTATGGCAGTTGGTTCTGGTGGTTTTACTGGCAAAGGTTATCTTCAGGGTACTCAAACTCAATTAAGATATATTCCGATGCAATGGACAGACTTTATTTTTTCTGTTCCAACTGAAGAATTTGGTTTTATAGGCGGGGTTATTGTTATTATTTTAATTGGAGCACTCATTTGGAGATTTATCGATTCAGCTTCTAGTGCTGGAACTAAATATCAAAGTATAACGATTATTGGTACTGCGACCATATTTTTGTACCACACATTGATAAATATTGGGATGGCTATCGGCATTATGCCTGTAATGGGTATTCCTCTGCCATTCTTGAGCTTTGGAGGTACTGCGTTGATTGTAAACCTAATGCTGGTTGGTTTGATGTTGAATACTTATAGATTACAAAAAATTAGACGTTCAGTATAGAGTAAATTTATGAAGATAATAATATCTTGCGGCGATTTAAATGGCATAGGTGTAGAAGCATTAATTAAATCTTTCGAACTAATTAAATATTATTCAAAAGATGTTTCAAATATTGATTTCTACTTAGCCTCCAATTCCAATTCAATAAAGGAATACATACAACTTTGCAAACTAAATGCCCAAGTAATTGGAAATAAATTATTAATTGAAGATTATTCTATCGAAATTATTGATATTCATGATTACTTTCCTCTTCAGCTTGGCAAGCTCACAAGTAAAGCAGGTGCTGCTGCTTATGAATCAATTGTTTATTCAGCTAAATCAGTTTTGGACGGCAAATTTGATGCGATACTGACACTTCCAATTAGCAAAGAAGCAATTTATCTCGCTGGAGTCAACTTCTCGGGCCACACCGAAATTCTCGCTGAAATTTGCCATATTTCTCATCCTTTGATGATTTTATTTGACAAAAATATTAGAGTGGCTTTAGCTACTATTCATATTCCTCTCAAAGAAGTACATTATGAACTTACTTGTTCCAAAATTATTACTTGCGCAAAGAAATTCAACCATTCACTTCGCTCGGATTTTGGAATTGGAAACCCAAAAATAGCTGTCTTAAGTCTCAATCCTCATGCTGGTGAAAATGGCAAAATTGGCCATGAAGAAAACGAAATTATTATTCCGGCAATACAAAAATTAAAAGCTATGGATATTGATGCATCGGGACCATTTGCTTCAGATGGCTTTTTTGCTTACGAAGAATATAAAAATTTTGATGGAATTATTTCAATGTATCATGATCAGGGTCTTATTCCATTGAAATTGCTTTCGAAAGGAGCTGGTGTCAACTTCACTGCCGGACTTCCTATTGTTAGAACTTCACCAGATCATGGCACCGGCTATCAGATTGCCGGAAAAAATCTTGCTGATGCTCAAAGTACTTTAAATGCAATTTTTGAACTACAAAATATAGTTTTAAACAGAAAAAAAGGCGGTTAAATTTAACCGCCCTTTTCTTTACTTAATTCCTAACATCCCCATTAGATAACGCCACTCAAGCTCCATATTGTCAACCATTTGTTCAATTGATTGCCCAGAGCCATGACCGCTTTCGAAGTCAACAAATAGCAAAATCGGATTGGTTTGCCCAGACTGATTTTGAAGAGCAGCTGCAAATTTCTTAGCATGCAGTGGATCTACTCTCGTATCATTTTCTCCGGCTTTTATCATCAACGATGGATATGTCTGGCCTACTTTTATATTTTGATATGGCGAATACTTAATAATATTTACTAAATCTTCTTCTTTGTCTGGATCTCCATATTCAGGTATCCAATATCTTGCTATCAAAAATTTATGATATCTAACCATATCTAATAGTGGAACAGCACAGATTCCGGCTTTAAATAAGTCAGGTCTTTGAGTTGTAATTGCTCCTATAAGCAAACCACCATTGGATCCACCTTTAACAGCAAGCTTTTCTTTAGATGTATATTTTTCTCTAATCAAATATTCTGCTGCTGCAA